>NZ_JBSFZS010000124.1:0-21611 GCF_053600395.1 Streptomyces sp. NPDC005070
TGCCGCGTACGACGTCCCGCCCGCGCATGTTCTGGTGCACCCTGCTCGGACTCGTCGCGTCCTTCGTCGCCGTGCAGGTCCTCGGGCTGTGGGGCGCCTCGGTGCTGACCGACCAGACCGCGGCGGGCGTGGACGCGCTGCTGGGCGGCGGTGCGGCGGGCGCGTTCGGGCTGCTGGCCGTGGCACTGGCCGCGGTGTGCAGCAACGCGATGAACGACTACAGCGGTTCGCTGGCCCTGCAGACCCTGGGCGTGCGGATACCGCGCCCGGTCGCCGCCGCCCTGGCCGCGGCGCTCGGCTTCCCGCTGGTGCTGTGGATGCACGCCGCCGACACCACGGCACGTTTCCAGAACGTGCTGCTGTTCGTGGGCTGCTGGATCCCCGGGTTCGTCGCGATCGTCGTCGTCGACTGGATCGCCCGGGGGCGGGAGCGCGCGGGCGCCCCGGTCGACGTCGCCGCCGAGATGTCCCGTCCGCGCCCTGGATGGCCGTCGCTGGTGGCCTTCGTCGCGGCGTTCGGCGCGGCCGTGCCGTTCATGGACACGAGCCTGTACGTCGGTCCGGTGGCCGACGCGCTGCACGGCGCCGATCTCTCCTACTACGTGGCGTTCCTCGTCGCCCTCGCCCTCTACGCCCCGCTGCGGCTGCGCCGCAGCGCCTGAGGGCCGCCGCCCGTCGCTCCGCCGGCCGAGGGCCCTGGCGCCCGTGGCCGTACCCGAGAGGAACCCCTCGCATGACCGCACCGCCCCGCGTCCTGACGATCGCCGGATCCGATTCCGGCGGAGGCGCAGGAATCCAGGCCGACCTCAAGACCATGCTCGCGCTGGGCGCCCACGGGATGAGCGTGCTCACCGCCGTGACCGCGCAGAACTCCGTGGGTGTGCAGGGGGCTTGGGAGCTGTCCGAGGAGGCGGTGCGGGCCCAGTACCGCAGTGTCGTCGACGACATCGGTGTCCAGGCCGTGAAGACGGGGATGCTCTCGTCGCCCGGACTCGTCGCCACGGTCGCCGAGTTGCTGTCCGACGTGGGCGCCCCGGTCGTCGTGGACCCGGTGAGCGTGTCCAAGCACGGGGACCGGCTGCTGGCCGAGGACGCCCTGGACGCCGTACGGACCCGGTTGCTGCCGCGCGCGACCGTGGCCACCCCGAATCTCGACGAGGTCGCCCAGCTCACCGGCGTGAAGGTGGACGGCGAGGCGGACATGCGCCGGGCCGCCGGACTGCTGCTCGCGTTCGGTCCCCGCTGGGTGCTGGTGAAGGGCGGCCATCTGCCGGGCCAGGCCGTCGATCTGCTCACCGACGGAACGGCCGAGCACTGGCTGCGCGCGCCCCGCCACGACAACCGGCACACGCACGGCACGGGGTGCACGCTCGCCTCGGCCATCGCGGTGGGCCTGGCCGGGGGCCTCGAAGTGCCGGAGGCGGTACGGCGGGCCAAGGCGTACGTGACCGCCGCGATCGAGGCCGGTTTCGCGCTCGGTGCCGGTATCGGACCGGTGGATCACGGATGGCGGCTGCGCCGGGACGGCTGACCTCGGCGCGGCGCGAAACCCGACGACCGGCACCCGTTCCGCCGTCCCGTACACCTCCTGCCCCGGCCGGTGAACACCTCGGCTCCCGGCGGCGTACTGATCGGCACAGCGACAGTCGTCTGCTCGCCCGTCAGGTACGCGGACAGGCAGATCCGGATCCAAGGAGCACACCATGAAGGCGTCCGCGCAGATCGGCGTCACAGGGCTCGCCGTGATGGGCCGCAATCTGGCCCGCAACTTCGCCCGGAACGGCTACACCGTCGCCGTCCACAACCGTACGCCCGCGCGCACCAAGGCACTGGTCGAGGAGTTCGGGCACGAGGGCGCCTTCGTCGCGGCCGAGTCGGCCGAGGACTTCGTGGCGGCGCTGGAGCGCCCGCGCCGCCTCATGATCATGGTGCAGGCGGGTGCGGCCACCGACGCCGTGATCGAGGAGTTCGCGCCGCTGCTCGAAACCGGCGACATGATCATCGACGGGGGCAACGCCCACTTCTCCGACACCCGCCGGCGTGAACAGTCGCTGCGCGAGCGCGGCATCCACTTCGTCGGCGCGGGTGTGTCCGGTGGCGAGGAGGGCGCCCTCAACGGGCCGAGCATCATGCCCGGCGGCTCCCCCGAGTCGTACGCCTCGCTGGGCCCGATGTTCGAGTCGATCAGTGCCAAGGTGGACGGCGAGCCCTGCGCCACGCACATCGGCACGGACGGCGCCGGTCACTTCGTCAAGATGGTGCACAACGGCATCGAGTACGCCGACATGCAGTTGATCGGGGAGGCCTACGACCTGCTCCGGCGCGTCGGGGGCTATACGCCGCCGCAGATAGCGGAGATCTTCCGGCGCTGGAACAAGGGCCGCCTCGACTCGTACCTCATCGAGATCACCGCCGAGGTGCTCGCGCACACGGACGCCGCCACCGGGGAGCCGTTCGTCGACATCGTGGTGGACGCCGCGGGACAGAAGGGCACCGGCCGCTGGACCGTGCAGACCGCCCTGGACCTCGGCTCCCCGGTCACCGCCATCGCGCAGGCGACCTTCGCCCGTGCCGCCTCCAGCCAGGACGGACTGCGCGCCGCCTATCGCGGCCTGCCCGGCGGCACCCACTGGGACCTGTCGGGGACCGAGGCCGAGCGTTTCACCAGCCAGGTCGAACACGCCCTGTACGCGTCGAAGCTGATCGCCTACGACCAGGGCTGGAAGATGATCCTGGACGCCGCCGCCGAGTACGGCTGGGACATCGACCTCGGCGAGGTGGCGAAGATCTGGCGCGGCGGCTGCATCATCCGCGCGGCGTTCCTCGACCGTATCCGCGCCGCGTACGCCGTCGACCCGGGCCTGGTCAGCCTGCTGTCCGACGCGGGGTTCGCCACCGAGATCAAGGACGCCCAGGTCCCGTGGCGCGAGGTCGTCTCCATCGCCACCCGCAGAGGCGTCCCGGTGCCCGCGTTCTCCGCCGCGCTGTCCTACTACGACACGCTGCGCGCCGACCGACTGCCGGCCGCCCTCACCCAGGGCCAGCGCGACTTCTTCGGCGCCCACACCTACCGGCGCACCGACCGCCAGGGCAGCTTCCACACGCTGTGGGGCGAGGCGTCCCGCGGCGAGACCGAGATGCTGTGAGCCCTGTCGGGCGATGAGTGAGCGCGGGGCGGGCCGCACATCCGTGGTGACGGACGTGCGGCCCGCTCAGTCGTGACCGCCGTGCGTCTCAACCGGCACGCGCGCAGGTCTCCTCGGCCCCGGCCACGAGTCGCGCCATCACCGCGGGCGCCAGCGACGGGTTGGCGGCCGCCGCTTCCACCACCTGCCGGTCGGGGTCGGAGCGCAGTTCCGCGATCACCTCCGGCGGGAGGGCCGGGTGAGAGGCGGCCACAGGTCTCGCCCGCTCGTCCGCGAGGCAGGAGAGCAGGGCCCGGGCCGTCGCGTTCGGGTGCCGTGCGACCTCCCGGTGCGCCTTCTGCGCCGGTGGCGCCTGACGCGTCAGGTGTTCCAACAGACCGGGAGTCGCACCGGGGTTGGCCGCCACCCGGGCGAGGACCCGGATTCCGTGCCGGTCGACCATGTCCCTCAACTGCCCTTCGGTGAGGCCTGGGTGCGGCGCGATGGCCTTGACCACCTTCGCGTCGGGGTCACTTGCCAGTGCGTCGCGTATCCCGGGCGGCAGATCTCGGCGTTGGGCCGCGAGCATGCGTGCCGCCGGGTCCGGCGACCGGGCCAGGTCCTCGATCTCGGCGGGAGTCGCGGCGGCGACACGGGGAAGCAGCGTCGCCCCGACCTTGGCGGTGCGGGCCAGTTCGGTGAGCACGTCGAGCGGGACACGGGGATGCCGGGCGAGGCCACGGCGCACCGCGACGTCCGGGTCCCGCGCCAGTACGCGGATGACGTCCTCGCCGGTCGCGGGGTTCTCGGCGAGGTCGGCACGGACGCCGGGAACGGGGTCCGCGGCGAGCCGGGCGCACACCTGCGGCGGCAGGTCCTCGCGGGCGGCGAGTGTCCAGCGCAGCAACATCGAAGGGTGGTCCGCGAAGCCGACGACCGCTTCCGTGGGCGTGGCCGGGTTGCGGAGTACCGCGACCCACATCGCGTGGACGGTCGACTCGTGGGAACCGTCGCAGGAGTCACCCGGACCCAGGTCGCAGTCCGTCCGGGGGCATTCCGGATCGTGGGTGAAGGGGGTCGCCTCGCGGTCGCAGACCAGGCAGTGTCGGGCGGGCGGCAGTCCCTCGCCTGCGATGAGCGCGGCCAGTACGTCCGAGGGTGTCGCCTCGTTGAACGCCACCGCACGGCGGACCTCGGCGTGCGGATGCTCCGCGAGCCTCGCAGCCGTCTCCGGTGTGGTCCACAGGGCGAGTTCCGCGACGACGCACGGCTCCGTGTCCGCGGCGAGTCGCTCCACGACGTCGGCCGGGAGGCCGGGGCAGGCGGCCAGCTTCTCCCGGCGTCCCGCCACGGGGTCCGCCGCGAGGAGCCGGGCCCACTCCGGGCTGCCGGATCCCTCGTCGAGCAGGGCGAGAGCGGTTTCGGGCTGGGTCACGGGATCGACGTCGGCGGCTGTCAGCTTCCCGGCGTAGGCGAGCCGCACGCCGCACCGCGGGTCGTGCGAGAAGAGAGCGACCGCCTGTGCGTGGCTCAGGTCCTCCCGGCCGGCGAGGTCATGGGCGAGGTCCGTGTCCGCGGTCGCGATCAGGCGGTCGACCAGTTCGGACGGCAGGGCCGGGTTGGCGGCGAGACCGCTCAGGACATGGTTCACAGGGGGCATCCTGCCCCGGTACGCGGTGGAGCGGCCCGGGATTTTCCCCGCGCGAAGTCACTGGGCGGCGAGTCCACGGAACCTGAACCGGCCCCGGACGCGTTCGGTCAGGGCGGGTTCGGGCACGGGGTTGTCCCGCAGGGTGAAGGGGATGCCCAGGATTCGTCCTTGGCGGCGCCGATCTTGTGGAAGGACAGGACGTCCACGCGGTCGACGTTGCCGAACCCGGAGAGGAGCCGGGCGAGTCCGTCGATGGGCTCGGGGGCGTCGGTGTGGCCGGGGACCAGGACGTAGCGGATCCCGGAGAGTTCGGGGCGAGGGCGCCGAAGGCCTTCGTCCACGGGGCCGTTCGGCCCCGGGCGTCAGGTGGGCAGATCGACTCCGTACAGCGTGCGCCCTCCGACGAGTTCGCGTCCGGTGACCAGTTCGGACGCGATCCGGATGAAGACGTCGCGGGGCGAGGCCACCCAGGAGCGCGGTCCGGTCCGGGTGAGGCGGTCGTGTTCGACGGGGTCGCTCACCACCAGGGCGCGGCCCGTGACGACCACGCTCCAACCGGAGTGCGCGTTCGCGTCCACCGAGTCGGCCTCGAACGCCACGACCACGCCGTCGATGGAGCGGGCCAGTTCCGAGTCGGCCGACGTCCGCAGCACGACCGCGGACTCGCCGTCGAGGCTGAAGTTGACGGGCAGGACGGCGGGCAGGGCGTCCCGCGTGTGGACGACCCTGCCGATGGGCGCGTCACCGAGCCGGTCCAGGCACTCCTGTCGGCCGAGTTCACGGAAGCCGTCGTTGGGATTCATCACCGGATCCAACTCTCACGCGTCGGAGCGACACAGCAGTACAGCGACATACGGTTCAGACTCGGACGGTCCGCGCGCGGGGAACAGGGACCGTTGGTCCCGGGCGGGCGGAAAGTGGCCGCTTCGCCGCGCCTGTGCCGCCGGCCTCGGGGCGGCCCGTGTCACCGGGCTCCGGGACCGCGTCGCCGGCCCGGGGCCCTCGTCAGTGGACGACGATCCGGCGGCCCGAAATCCTTTCCTCGTCGACGCGCATCCACAGGTCGCGCTCCTCGCCGCCGGCCCAGGGACGGCTGTGGGCGAGGGCGTCGAGCCGCCGGACGACGTCGGCGCCGGTCACGGCACGGGCGCGTCCCTGGACGAGCACGCTCCAGCCCTGGCTGAGGGCCTCGTCGACGTGATCCACCTCGAAGGCGACGTGGGCCCCGACCGCCGCGGCGAGTACCGAACCGGGCGCCGTCCTGAAACCGACCGCCCCGTCGACGACGCTGTAGTTGACGGGAAGGACGACCAGTCCGTCGGTCGTGTGGGCGGCGATCCTTCCGACACCGTGTGTCGACAGCCGTGCCCGGCACTCCGCGGGGTCGAGCTCGATCAGCTCGGAGTGACCGGCGGCGCGCCCGGCGCCCGGCGGCAGGCTCGCCCCGCCGCCGTGCAGCGCGGCGACGCTGGTGTCGAGGGCGTCCGCGATCCGGATCAGGGCGCTCGTCCCGGGGGTCGCGCTGGGCTGCTGCTCCAGGTACCGGAGGTAGCCGGTCGCGATGCCCGCACGGAGGGCCGCGTCCTGCCGGGTCAGGCCGAGTTCCTCGCGCCGCGCGGCGATACGCCGCCCGACGTCGCCCGCCCCCGCCGCCCGTCGCGTCTCGTCCACCATGACGCTTCGTGTCTGTTCGGACATGACCATCACTCCCCTTCCGGCGGGGCGTCCCGGCGGGTGGAGTGCTCCACGAGCGGAGTGTCCCGACGAGCGGAACGTCCGACGGCCAGGACGGGCAGTGCCTCGCCAACGGCTCGTCGAGTACGTAAATCGACTTCGTACATCCACCCTGACCGGGGAAGATGCTTCGCGCATGGGCCGATCGGGCCCCATCGGGGGGCCGGACGACCTCTGCCACCGCTCGCGCGCGCAGCGATCCCCTTGCACTGTTGGGGTGTAACGAGGAGGTGCGGTGCCATGCGCGGAGCACAGAGTGCGAGGCAGTGGTGCTGGCGCTGGCGGAGGAATCCGCTGCGTCGCCGTGACGACGTCTTCGAGGCGTGGATCGTGCTGATCGTCTGGACGGTGATGGTGCTGGGCGGCACCCTCGCCGGTCTGGTGACGGCCCACGCCGCCGAGGAATCCTTCACGCGGCTGCGCCACGACCGGCACGCCGTCCCGGCCGTCCTGGTCGTCGGTACGGGATCGGCGGCACCCGCCGGGGAGGGCGCGGTCTACGACCACGTCCGGGCGACGGTCAGATGGACGGCCGCGAACGGGGCGCCACGCGTCGGCAGTGCCCTGGTGGAATCCGGGCAGAAGGCCGGATCGCACGTGGTGATCTGGCTGGACGCGCAAGGCCGGCCCACCACGGCACCGCCGACCACGAGCGCCGCGGCCACCGAGTCCACCCTGCTGGGCATCGGCGCCGCCGTGGCCCTGTGCGGTCTGGTCTTCGGCGCCGGCGGTCTCGCCCGGTGGCGGCTCGACCAGGGACGCTACAACCGGTGGGAGCGCGAGTGGGAACGGCTGGGACCGCAGTGGGGGCACAAGACGCCCTGACACAGGTGCGGCCGCTCCCCCATGGGTGCGGCTGTTCCCCGCGGTCGCGGGCGCGGCCGTCAGGGGTGCGGCTGTCCACCCCTCGGCATCCTGGACGCGAGGACGCGGAAGGGCCCCGGGGAAGATTCCCGGGGCTCTTCCGCGCGTGACGGTGACCGAGCGGTCGGCCGTGCGGGATTCCGGGCGGTCAGTCGATCACGGCGGCGTCCGGGTGCTCCGGATCGAGCCCGAGCACGACCTCCTCGCACCCGGGGGCGTCCTCGGCGGGCCGCGCGTCGGCTCGTACGAGAACCTCCCGGGCGACGATGCCGTCCGGCCCCGCGGCGCCCTCACGTACACGCGAGGGCGCCGCGGGAACGCGTTCGCGGTTACCGCAGCCAGGGGGCTCCGGCTCACTACGGGAAGCCGCTCCCAGAGGCGGCCCAGACCCCAGGTGGCGCCGGCGCCCGCGACGGCGAGCGCCACGAGGACGACCGCGTAGATCACGTGGTAGTCGACGAGGGGGTTGGACGACATGCTCGGCGAGCCGTCGGACAGGTGGCGGGCGGGCGGCCATTCGGCGAGCCACATGAACGTCATCATCACCGTGCCGGCGACCGCGGCGAGCCGCAGGGCGACACCGGCGACGAGGGCGGCGCCGACGCCGAGCAGGCCTGCCATGAACAGCCAGTCGACCCAGTCGGCTCCCGCCCAGGAGTGGAACGTCGACTCCATCGGTCCGGCGGCGACTCCGCCGAGGAATCCCCTGGTGGGCGAGCCGCCGTCGATCCAGCCCTTGCCGGACGGGGTGGCGTAGCCGAACCCGAGGGTCTTGTCGAGGAAGGCCCACAGGAAGACGAACCCCGTGAGGAGACGCAGACCCGCGAAGGCGTACGAACCGAGCGTGGTGACCGAGGTGTTCGCGGCGTCACCCGATGCCTGTGCCGATCGGATCCCGCGCGACGGAAGGTGGAACCCCGTGCGCCGGTGAGGTTGCTCGTGGACTGCCATGATGCTGGTCCCTCCCAGGGGTGTTCGACATGGTCCCGGTCTCGGCCTCGGCCTTGACCGCTTCCGTTGCGCCTTCAATGTCCTGCGCCCGCAAGGGAGTTCGGAGGGGCCGCGAGTCCCTGACGGCGGGGCCGAAGGTCCCTGCTCCGCGTCGCCCGGGACCGGTACGACCGGACCGTGCGCGTGGCGGAGGAGGTCGCGGTCCCGGCCCGTGCCATGCGGCCCGCCACGGGGGCCGCATGGCCCATGGCGGCGGACGGGCTGCGGGCGGAGATTTGAGACGGAAGGGTCACACGCCAGGAAGAGGCCGGATCATGAGCACTTCCACCACATCCACCATGCTGCGGGCGCTGCCCGCCGATCACCGGGAGCTGCTCCTGCGGCTGGCCCGCGAAGTGTCGTTCCCCGAGGGCGCCCGGCTCTTCGAGGAAGGCGCCCACGCGGACCGGTTCTGGATCATCCGGACCGGGACGGTGGCCCTCGACCTGCGGGTCCCGGGCCGCCGCGCGGCCGTCATCGAGATCCTCGGACACAACGAACTCGTCGGCTGGTCCTGGCTGTTCGCCCCGCACACCTGGCATCTGGGCGCCGAGGCGACCAGCCCCGTGCGCGCCTACGAGTTCGACGCCGAGGACGTCCGGGCGCTGTGCCGCGACGATCCCGAACTGGGGATGGCCGTGGCGCAGTGGGCCGGCGCGATCGTCGCCCACCGGCTCCAGTCGGCCCGGACCCGGCTGCTCGACCTGTACGCCCCCTACGGAAGCGGCAGCCCACGCTGAGAGCGGGCGGCGCGTGACGCTGATGACCGACGTAGGCTTCGACCTGACGGGCCCGGAATACGGCCCGGAGGTGTGAGCCGGCCGCCGCCCGCGACGCGCGAGCGGACGGCATTGGGCCGGTCGGCCCTAGTCCGGCGGGACCGGAAGCGTGATGATCGACCTGAGGGGACTCGCGGTCCATGGGTCCATTACCGAACAAGGGGTCGTCATGGCCGAGGCGCGAACGTTCTCCGAGAGGAACCCGATCAGGGTCTTCCTGCTCGACGACCACGAGGTGGTGCGCCGTGGTCTGACCGACCTCCTGGACGCCGAACCGGACATCTCGGTGGTCGGCGACGCGGACAGCGTGGAGCACGCCCTCGTCCGCGGCCCCGCGCTGCGCCCCGACGTGGCCGTCCTCGACGTACGCCTCCCGGACGGCGACGGCATCAGCGTCTGCCGGGAGCTGCGCAGCCAGATGCCCGAGCTGTCCTGTCTGATGCTGACGTCGTTCGACGACGAGGAAGCGCTGCTCGACGCGATCATGGCCGGGGCGTCGGGCTACGTACTGAAGCAGATCAAGGGTTCCGACCTGATCTCGGCGGTCCGTACCGTCGCGTCCGGCCAGTCGATGCTGGACCCCACGACGACCGCCCGGCTGATGCGCAAGCTGCGCGCGGACCCGGCCGAGGAGCCGCCCGTCTCGCAGGAGCTCGCCGGTCTCTCGCCGCGCGAGCGGGACATCCTGGCGCTGATCGGGGACGGGCTCACGAACCGTGAGATCGGCAAGGAGCTCTATCTGTCGGAGAAGACGGTGAAGAACCACATCTCCCGGCTGCTGGCCAAGCTCGGCGTCCATCGCCGCGTCCAGGCCGCGGTTCTCGCCAACCAGCTCGAACACCCGGAGGCGGCGGCCGGCCACCACTCCGCGCGCTGAGTCCCCGGCCGGTCCCGGCCCGGCTCACCCCGCCGGTCCCCCGGTCACGGGCACCGGTCCGGCAGCGTGAGCGTGCAGGATTCGCCCGGTGCCACCGTGACCGTGCGGTCCGCCAGGGTGATGTCGATCGGCGGCTCGTCCGACGCCGGCACGCTGACGTTCAGCCGCCCCGCGCTCAGGTGCAGTTGCACACCACGGTGACCGCGGTAGCGGATCGAGAGACCGTACTCGGACAGCTCCGGCAGCGGGACCGGGTCGAACCGCAGCGCTCCGCCGCGGGTCTCCAGACCGGTCAGCCCGCGCTGGACGAGATCGAGGGTGCCCGCCATCGCGCCCAGGTGGATGCCCTCCCCCGTGGTGCCGCCCTGGAGGTCGGCGATGTCGCCCTGCAGGGCCTCGTGGATGTACGTCCATGCCTCGGCGCGCCGGGCCCGGCCCAGCACCCAGCCGTGCACCAGGCTGCTCAGCGTCGAACCGTGGCTCGTACGCCTCAGGTAGTGGTCGACGGTGCGCCGCCAGAGGGCGTCGTCGACCTCGTGGCCGAGCCTGCGGAACAGGGCGCCGAGTTCGGCGGGCGAGAAGAGATAGCCCAGCATCAGCACGTCCGCCTGCTTCGAGGCCTGGTAGCGGTTGACGCTGTCGCCCTCGGCCTCCAGGATCCGGTCGAGCCGCCGGATGTCGCCGTACCGCTTCCGGTAGCCGTCCCAGTCGAGCTCCGCGAGGTCCCCGTACCCCTCGAACTGACTGACGACACCGGCGTGGAAGGGCACGTGCAGTCCGTTCGCCACCTCGTGCCAGAGGTCGAGTTCGGCGGGGTCGAGACCGGTCCGCTCGACGAGGTCCCGGCGCAGCAGCTCGGGCAGCTCGCCCAGCACGTCGAGCGTGCGGAAGAGCACCCAAGCGGCTGTGACGTTGGTGTACGCGTTGTCGTCGAGCCCGGGCCGGACGGCGTCCGGGTAGGCGTCGTGGTACTCGTCGGGGCCCACGACACCGCGGATCCGGTACCGGCCGAGGGTGCCGTCGTACTCGGCGAAGCCGGCCCAGAAGCGGGAGATCTGCACGAGCATCTCGACGCCCTTGGTGTGCAGGAACTCGGCGTCGCCGCTCGCCTCGCAGTACTGCCACACGTTGTAGGCGATCGCCGATCCGACGTGGTGCTGGAGGTGCGAGTGGTCGGGCAGCCACCGCCCGGAACGCGGGTTCAGGTGGAGTCGCTGGGTCTCCTCCCGTCCGTCGCTGCCGCTCTGCCACGGATACATCGCACCGGTGCGGCCGGCGTCCTGGGCCGCGCGGCGGGCCCGCTCCAGACGGCGGTGGCGGTAGGTGAGCAGGGAGCGGGAGACCTCGGGGAAGTGGAGGTTCAGATAGGGCAGCACGAACAGTTCGTCCCAGAAGACGTGCCCCCGGTAGGCCTCGCCGTGCAGGCCGCGCGCCGGGACGCCGACGTCGAGCTCGGCGGTGTGCGGGGAGAGCGTCTGGAGCACGTGGAACAGGTGCAGGCGCAGGTTCGAGCCCACGCTGTCGCGCACGTCCAGTTCGGCGTTGCGCCACAGTTGCTGCCACGCGGTGCGGTGCGTGTCCAGGAGTGTCTCGAAGTCCGCGGCGCGCCCGACCCGGTCGAGGGCCGCGTCCAGCGGGTCCTTGATCGCCGGGTCGTGGGAGGTGTGCAGGGCCACGGTCTTGTCCACGGTCACCGTCCGGCCGTCCGTCAGCGCGATCCTGAGCGACTGTGCGGCGCGGCCCGGGGTGTGCGCGTCCGTGGTGTCGGCGGGCGCGTCCGTGACGGTCCGGGCGGCCAGTCCGATGCCGGTCTCCGAGGCGGTGGTGCGGCAGCGCAGCCAGACCGTGTCCGGCTTCCCGGTACCGGTCCCGAGGTCCGTCAGGTGGCGGGACGCGAGGGAGCGATAGCGCTCGACTCCGCTGTTGGTGACGGTCCCGTCGAGTGCCGACTCGATCTCGACGGGGCCGGACCAGCCCTCGGCCGTCACCTCCGTGCGCAGCAGGGCGAGGTGGGGATCGGCCATGTGGACCAGGCGGAGCTGGCGCACGGCGAGGCGCCGGCCCTCCTCGTCCTCGTAGCGCGAGGAGCGTTCCAGGGTGCCCGCGACCAGGTCGAGGCGCAGCCGGTGGTCGAGCAGCCGGTGGGAGTCGGGGGTGAGCCAGGTCCCGGTGGCGGTCCGTACGCGCAGGGGCAGCCAGTTGGGGAGGTTGACCATGTCCTCGTTCTCGATCTGCTGCCCGGCCACCTGTGAGGTCAGACGGTTGTAGCAGCCCGCCGCGTAGGTGCCCGGGTAGTGGACGGAGTCGGCGGCGCACTCGGGGACCGCTCCCCGGGTCGCGAAGTACCCGTTGCCGAGGGTGCACAGCGATTCGCGCAGGCGTTCCTGCGCCGGGTGGTAGCCCTCGTAGTCCCAGGTGAGGTCGTCCATTCCTCCATCCTCCGGCACGGGCGGCCCGCCGTCCTCGCGGCACGCGCGCGCGGCGGCGGGCCTCTTGCCGTGCTCGCCGGCTCGGTGTCTCAGCCGGTCCAGGTCCAGTCCGCGACCTCGGGCAGGTCGGTGCCGTGCTCGCGGATCCAGATGCCGTGGCGGGACCGGGCGTCGGCCATCTTCTGGCGCAGGGCGGCGGCGCGGACTCCGAGTCCGGGGACGCGGTCGATGACGTCCATGACGAGCCGGTAGCGGTCCATGTCGTTGCGGACGACCATGTCGAAGGGGGTCGTGGTGGTGCCCATCTCCTTGTAGCCGCGCACATGGAGGTTCCGGTGACCGGTGCGGCGGTAGGCGAGCCGGTGGATGAGCCAGGGATAGCCGTGGTAGGCGAAGATGACCGGCTTGTCCTTGGTGAACAGTCCGTCGTACTCGAAGTCGCTCATCCCGTGCGGGTGTTCCTCGCGCGGCAGCAGCCGGGTCATGTCGACGACGTTGACGACCCGGACGGCGAGCTCGGGCAGATGGCGGCGCAGCAGGCTGGAAGCGGCCAGGATCTCCTGGGTGGGGACGTCGCCCGCGCAGGCGAGGACGACGTCGGGGTCCCGGTCGGTGTCGGCCGTTCCCGCCCAGTCCCAGATTCCGGCGCCGCGGGCGCAGTGGGCGCGGGCCTCGTCCATGGACAGCCAGTCGAAGCAGGGCTGTTTGCCGGCGACGACGACGTTCACGTAGTCGCGGCTGCGCAGTACGTGATCCGCCACGGACAGCAGGGTGTTGGCGTCCGGCGGGAGGTAGACCCGCACGACCTCGGGGCTCTTGTTGAGGACGTGGTCGACGAAGCCGGGGTCCTGGTGCGAGAAGCCGTTGTGGTCCTGGCGCCAGACATGCGAGGTGAGCAGGTAGTTGAGGGAGGCGACCGGGGCGCGCCAGTGCAGTCCGCGTGAGGTCCTGAGCCACTTGATGTGCTGGTTGACCATGGAGTCGACGATGTGCACGAACGCCTCGTAGCAGGAGAAGAGTCCGTGCCGGCCGGTGAGGGTGTAGCCCTCCAGCCAGCCCTGGCAGGTGTGTTCGGAGAGGATCTCCATGACGCGGCCGTGCCGGTCCAGGTGTTCGTCCACCGGCAGGATCGCGGCCTGCCACGCCTTGCCGCTGGCGCCGAACACGGCGTCCAGGCGGTTGGAGGCCGTCTCGTCGGGGCCGACGAGCCGGAAGTCCCGGCGCTCCGAGGTCTCCCGCATGACGTGTTCGAGGAGGCCGCCGAGGACCCGGGTCGGTTCGTGGAGGGTGACGCCCGGCTTGTCGACGGGGACGGCGAAGCGGTCCAGGGGCGGGAGCGGCAGATCGCGCAGGAGGAGTCCGCCGTTGGCGTGCGGGGTGGCGCCGAGCCGCCGGGAGCCCTCGGGCACGCAGGCCAGGACGTCCGCCACGGGCCGGCCCTCGGCGTCGAAGAGTTCCTCGGGGCGGTAGGAGCGCAGCCAGCTCTCCAGTTGCCTCAGGTGTTCCGGGTTCTCGCGGACGCCGGCCAGGGGCACCTGGTGGGCGCGCCAGGTTCCTTCGACGGGCTCGCCGTCGACCTCCGCGGGGCCGGTCCAGCCCTTGGGGGTGCGCAGCACGATCATCGGCCAGTGGACGCGCTCGCTCACCCCCTCCTCGCGGGCCGTCTGCTGCATGACGGCGATGCGGTCGAGGGCGTCGTCCATCGCGGCCGCCATGGCCCGGTGCACCTGGGCGGGGTCGTCGCCGGTGACGTGGATCGGTTCGTGGCCGTATCCGCGCAGCAGTTCGTCGAGTTCGGCCTCCGGGAGGCGGGAGAGCACGGTCGGGTTGGCGATCTTGTAGCCGTTGAGGTGCAGGACCGGCAGGACGGCGCCGTCGTGGACCGGGTCGAGGAACTTGTTGGAGTGCCAGGACGCGGCGAGCGGTCCCGTCTCCGCCTCGCCGTCGCCGATCACGCAGGCGACCAGCAGCCCGGGGTTGTCGAAGGCGGCTCCGTAGGCGTGGGCGAGGGAGTAGCCGAGTTCGCCGCCCTCGTGGATGGAGCCGGGCGTCTCGGGAGCGACATGGCTGGGGACTCCGCCGGGGAAGGAGAACTGCCGGAACAGCCTCTCCATGCCCTCCAGGTCCCGGGGCACGGAGGGGTACGTCTGGCTGTACGTGCCCTCCAGCCAGGAGTTCGCCAGCACGGCCGGGCCGCCGTGCCCGGGGCCCCAGACGCACAGCGCGTCCAGCTTGCGTGCCTTGATCACCCGGTTGAGGTGGGTGTGGACCAGGTTGAGGCCGGGTGAGGTGCCCCAGTGGCCGAGCAGGCGGGGCTTGATGTGCGCGGGAGTCAGGGGCTCGGCGAGCAGCGGGTTGGACATCAGATAGATCTGGCCCACGGCAAGGTAGTTGGCGGCCCGCCAGTGGGCGTCCAGCGTGCGCAGTTCGTCGTCGGTCAGTACCGTGCTGTCCTGATGTTCTGCCTTGGGCATGGTGACTCCGTAGGTCGTCGGGGTGTGTCGGCGAGGCGGGTCATCGCGGCGCTTCACGGGAGGCGTCATCGGGCGGAGGAGGCGGCATGGCCGGCGAGAAGACGGCGAAGGTGCCGCTCGCGGCGTACGAGCGGGAGCTGCTGCGTCTGCAGACGGAGCTGGTGAAGCTTCAGGAGTGGGTGCGGACCGAGGGCGCCCGTGTGGTCGTGGTCTTCGAGGGCCGGGACGCCGCGGGCAAGGGCGGCACGATCAAGCGGGTGGCGGAACATCTGAACCCGCGTGTCGCGCGGATCGCGGCGCTGCCCACGCCGACCGAGCGCGAGCGCACCCAGTGGTACTTCCAGCGGTACGTGGAGCATCTGCCGGCCGCCGGGGAGATCGTGCTGTTCGACCGGAGCTGGTACAACCGCGCCGGGGTCGAGCACGTCATGGGCTTCTGTACGAAGGAGGAGCACCAGATCTTCCTGCGGCAGTGCCCGATCTTCGAGCGGATGCTGGTCGAGGCGGGTGTGCTGCTGCGCAAGTACTGGTTCTCGGTGAGCGACGCGGAGCAGCAGAAGCGGTTCCGGCGCCGGCTGAAGGACCCCACGCGGCGCTGGAAGCTGTCCCCCATGGATCTGGAGTCGATCACCCGCTGGGAGGCGTACTCCCGGGCGAAGGACGAGATGCTGGTGCACACGGACATCGTCGAGGCGCCGTGGTTCGTGGTCGAGAGCGACGACAAGCGCCGCGCCAGACTGAACATGATCGCCCATCTGCTGTCCACCGTCCCGTACCACGAGGTTCCGCCGCCGGTGCTGGAGCTGCCCGAGCGCCCGCCGTCGACGGGCTACGTGCGCCCGCCGCGCGATCTGCAGACGTTCGTCCCGGACCACGCGGCGAGCCTCTGATCCGTTCACGCCCGGGGGTCAGCTCCCTTCTCCGAAGTCGAAGACAATGCGGGCCTGGATCCGGCCGTTCAGGACCTCGTCGATGGACTCGTTGACCGATTCGAGGGACCGGGACTCGCGGATGACCCGGGTCCGGCCCGCCGCGTGCAGCTCGAACACCTCGGCCAGGTCCTGCCGGGTGCCGACGATGGAGCCGATCACGGAGGTGCCGTTCAGCACGGTCTCGAAGATCGGGACCTGGATCGTGCCGTGCGCCGGCATCGCGACCATGACGAGCTTCCCGCCCCGTCGCAACCCGGTGTACACCGCGGAGAACGCCTCCTCGTTGACCGCGAGCGCGAGCGCGGCGTGGGCTCCGCCGTGGCTCCGCAGGACCTCGCCCGGGTCCTCCTTGCGGGCGTCGATCACGATGTCGGCGCCGAGTTCCGCGGCGAGTTCGAGCTTGCCGTCCGTGACGTCGATCGCCGCCACGGTCGCCCCGGCGATCTTCGCGTACTGCAGGGCCAGATGGCCGAGTCCGCCCACCCCGGAGATGGCGACGAGCTGGCTGGGCCGGACGTCGGCGACCTTCAGCGCCTTGTACGTGGTGACGCCGGCGCAGGTGAGCGGGGCCGCGTCGAGCGGGGAGATCCCCTCGGGCACGGGCTGGGCGAAGTCGGCCCAGGCGAGCATCTTCTCGGCGTAGCCGCCGTCGTATCCGTAGCCGGTGTTGAGCTGCTGCTCGCACAGGGTCTCCCAGCCGGAGAGGCAGTGCTCGCAGCGTCCGCACGCCTTGCCGAGCCAGGGCACGGCCACCCGCTGTCCCACCGTGAGATGGGTGACGCCGTCGCCCAGCGCCTCGACCAGGCCGACGCCCTCGTGTCCGGGGACGAACGGCGGGCTCGGCTTGACCGGCCAGTCGCCGTGGGCCGCGTGGATGTCGGTGTGGCAGAGCCCGGAGGCCTCCAGCCGGACCCGGACCTGGCCGGGTCCCGGCTCGGGATCCGGGCGCTCCTCGATGACCAGCGGCTCACCGAACGCTCGTACGACTGCAGCTTTCATCAGGTGTCTCTCCTTGCGCGATCGGACTGCGATCGGCACCGGGCCCGGGTGCGGCCCGTGGCGATCACGAGTGCGGTACGACGGCCACGGGGGCGGTGGCGTGGTGGAGCACGGCGTGCGTGACGGGCCCGATGTGGGCGCCGAGCGCGCCATGGCGGATCCTGCGGCCCACGACGACGAGCGAGGCTTCCCGGGAGGCGTCCACGAGGTGGTTGGCCGGCTTGCCCGACAGGGAGTCCTCGATGATCTCGACGGCCGGGTACTTCTCGCGCCAGGTCCGCAGGGCCACCGTCATGGCGGAGGCGTCCTCGGCGGCCAGCCGGGCGTTCATCTTCAGGTCCGGCGGCAGCCCGTACGCGATGTAGGGCGGTTCGTTCCAGGAGTGCACGACCCTGAGCGCCGTGTCGCGCAGGAGGGCCGCCTCGAAGGCGAAGCCGATCAGCGAGTCGTCCGGGGCGCCGGTGTCGAGTCCGAGCACGACGGGGCGGAAGGGCGCCACGGCGGAGGGGATGCCCGTCGGGTCCGCAACGTGCTCGTCCGCGGCCTGTTCACCGGCCCGTACGAACACCACGGGCCGCTCGGCGTGGGCCGCGACGGCCAGCCCCACGGAGCCGACCATGAATCCGCCCGCCCCGCTCAGCCCGCGCGTGCCGAGGACCAGGAGTTCGGCGTCGTCCGCGGCCTTCAGGAGCGCCTCCGCGGGCCGGCCCGTGAGCTGCTCTGTGCCGACCTCGACTCCCGGGTGACGTGCCCGCACCCCTTCGGCCGCTTCGCGCGGGATCCGCTCGCTCCAGTGCTGGTGGGTCTCGGCTCCGAGCAGCGGGGCCTGGGCCAGCGGGTCCGGGGCCGGTTCCCAGACGTTGACCAGCCTGACCGGCAGACCGCGCAGCCGTGCCTCGCGGGCGGCCCATTCGGCGGCGGCGAGACTCTCGGGAGAACCGTCGAGGCCCACGGTGACGGTGCGGGGCATGATGTCCACCTCCTGAATCGGGAGCCCTGTGGGGCTCCGATTCCAGCGTCGTGTCGAGCGGTCGGTCGGGGGCAGGGGCCGCAGGTCCCCGATGCGGGCCGTTCGGCCCATGCGGGCGTTCGGCGCGCGGACCCACCCGGGACGGGGTGGTGGTCGATGAACGGGTTCACCGGCGTGCCCGGTGAACCGTCCGCCCGGTGCCGCGCGCCCGCCCGGCAACCCATGTCGCCCCGTCATCACGATGCCCGCGACCGCGGACATCCGCAGCGCGACGCCGCCGATCAGGCCTCCCCGAGGGCCGCTCTGGTCCGTTCGAGACGGGCGCGTTCGGCCGCGCTGCCGGTGAGCTCGATGGCGGCGTCGTACGCCCGCAGCGCCTCGGCGTCGCGTCCGAGCCGGCGCAGCAGCTCGGCCCGTACGGCGTGGAAGGCGTGGTACCCCTCCAGGTCCAGCTCGTCCACGAGCGCGAGGGCGGTCCGCGGTCCCTCGGTCTCGGCCACGGCGACCGCACGGTTGAGGGCCACGACCGGGCTGGGCGCGAGCGACATGAGCTGGTCGTACAGCGTGAGGATCTGGCCCCAGTCCGTGGCGGCGGCGGTCGGCGCGTCGCTGTGGACGGCGTTGACCGCGGCCTGGATCTGGTACGGCCCCGGCCGGTCCCGGCGCAGACAGCGGCGCACGAGGGCCTGGCCCTCGGTGATCAGGTCCCGGTCCCAGAGCGTCCGGTCCTGTTCGGCGAGGAGGACCAGGTCACCGTTCGCCGTCGTACGGGCGGGCCGCCGGGCCTCGACGAGCAGCATCAGCGCGAGCAGCCCGAGCGCCTCGGGCTCGTCCGGCATGAGCTCGGCGAGGAGGCGTCCGAGGCGCAGGGCCTCGGCGCAGAGGTCCGCGCGGCCCCCGTACCCCTCGTTGAAGACGAGGTAGACGACAGCCAGGACACCCCTGACACGGTCGGGCAGGTCCGCGTCGCGCGGGACGCGGTAGGGGATGCCCGCGTCGCGGATCTTGGCCTTGGCGCGGACGATCCGCTGGGCCATGGTGGGTTCGGGGACGAGGAAGGCGCGCGCGATCTGCGCGGTGGTCAGCCCGCCGAGGAGCCGCAGGGTGAGGGCGACCTGGGCCTGGGATGCCAGCGCGGGGTGGCAGCAGGTGAAGATCAGACGCAGCCGGTCGTCGCGCACGGGGCCCTCCTCCACGGGGTCGTCCGGGACCTGCAGCCGGGCGGCCTCGGTCTGCCGGGCGGCGCGGGTGGACTCGCGGCGCAGCCGGTCGACGGCGCGGTTGCGGGCGGTCGTGATGATCCAGCCGGCCGGGCTCGGCGGTACGCCGGTCTCCGGCCACTTCGCCATGGCCGTGGCGAACGCGTCCTGGACGGCTTCCTCGGCGAGGTCGATGTCGCCGAGGAAGCGGATCAGGACGGCGACCGCCCGGCCGTACTCGGCGCGGAAGACGGCCTCGACGTCATCGGCGCCGACGGCCATCAGTCCTCGGTCTCGTGCGTGAACGGGCGCACCTCGATCGGGAGCGTCGTCGCCAGCGCCGCCTTGCGCCCCCAGGTCAGCGCCGCGTCGAGGTCGGGCGCCTTGATCAGACAGATCCCGCCCAGATACTCCTTGCTCTCCGCGTAGGGCCCGTCGGTGACCAGGACGTCGCCGTCCCGGGCCCGCAGCACGGTGGCGGTGTCCGGCGCGTGCAGTCCCCCGGCGAACACCCAGGCGCCGGCCTCGCGCAGCTCCGTGTGGAACACCTCCAGCTTGTGCATGATCTCTTCCAGGACCTCGGGCGCGGGCGGCTCGCCCTGCGGCTGCATCACGCTCAGCAGGTAGTACTTCATGATGTGTCCTCCTCGGTGGTCCCACTCGGCGTCTTTCCCCCTACACGAACGGGACGGCGCCGGATCGACACACGCCACGACGACAGCGGGAGATTCCTTCGATGACCGTCCCACCGCATCCTCTCGTCGCCGCGGCCCGGGACCTGGCGTCCCGGGTGCTGGCACCGCTGGCCGAGGAGGTGGACCGGGACGGCGTGCCCCCGAGCAGCGTCGAGGCCCTCAAGCGGTCGGGGCTGCTCGGGATCACCGCGCCGGTCGCGGACGGCGGCTCGGCGGCGCCCGCCCCGGTGGTCCGCGAGACCGCGGAGATCCTGGCCGGGGCGTGCTGCTCGACGTGGTTCGTGCAGACCCAGCACCACACGCCGGTGGCGACTCTGGCGAGGAGCGGTCTTCCGGTACGGGAGCGTCTGCTGGGTCCGCTCGCGCGCGGTGAGCTGCTGTCCGGTGTCGCGTACGCCCAGTTGCGGGCCCACCCGCGCGTCCCGGTACGGGTCACACGCGAGCGCGGCGGCTGGCGCTTCGACGGGACGGTCCCGTGGTACACCGGCTGGGGGCTGAACGACGTCATGCTGCTGGCCGGGGTGACGGACGACGACGAGGCGCTGTTCGCGTTCACGGAGGCGCGCGAGCAGCCGGGGCTGCGCCCGTCCCCGCCGATGCGGCTCGCCGCGCTCTCCGCGTCCCGGACGGTCTCGCTGGAGCTGGACGGGCTGTGGCTGCCCGACGACGCGGTGGCGCTGCGCACCCCGTACGCGTCCTGGGCGGTCACCGACCGGCCCAGGAACACCAATGCCTCACCGGCCGTCTTCGGGATCACCGCGAGGGCGATCGGCCTCCTGGAGGACGATCCCTCGGCCGGGGACACGGCGGCCAGGCTGCGGGCGCGTCTCGACGAGGTCCGGCGGCAGGCGTACGAGCTCGCCGACCACCCGGTGCCGGCCGAGCGGATCGAGGAGCGGCTGGAGTGCAAGACACGGGCGTACGACGTGATGCGGGCGGCCACCACGGCGGCGGTCGTGGCCGGAGGCGGGCGGGCGATGGATCTGCGCAGTCCGGCCCAACGGCTCGCCCGCGAAGGGATGTTCCTCCTCGTGCAGGGGCAGACGGCCGAGGTGCGCGCCGCGCACCTCGGCTCGCTGGGCTCGCTCGGGCGGCCCGGTCCGCTCAGCCGCTGAAGGGCACCTGTGCCACCGGTACGGGCGGGCTCGCGAACGGATGCCGCCACAGGCCACGCTCGGTGAGCCGGGGCAGGACGCCTTCGCCGAACCAGTAGGCCTCCTCCAGATGCGGATAGCCGGAGAGCACGAACTCGTCGATGCCGAGGGCGTGATACTCCCCGATCCGGTCGGCGACCTCCTCGTGGCTGCCGACCAGCGCGGTGCCCGCTCCGCCGCGCACCAGACCGATACCGGCCCACAGATTGGGGTGGATCTCCAGTCCGTCCCGGCCGCCGCCGTGCAGCGCGAGCATGCGCCGCTGACCCTCGGACTCGCTGCGGGCGAGCCCCTCCTGCACGGACCGTACGGTCGCCGGGTCGAAGCCGTCGAGGAGCCGGCGGGCTTCGGCCCAGGCCTGCTCGGAGGTGTCGCGGGTGATGACGTGCAGCCGGATGCCGAACCGCGGGGTCCGGCCCTCCTTCGCCGCGAGCCCGCGGATCCAGGCGATCTTCTCGGCGACCTGGGCGGGCGCTTCGCCCCAGGTGAGGTAGACGTCGGCGTGGCGGGCGGCGATCTCACCGGCGACCGGTGAGGAGCCGCCGAAGTAGACCTCGGGGACCGGGTCGGGGACCCGGGCGAGCCGGGCGTCCGCCACCCGGAGGTGTTCGCCGGACAGGTCGACGGTCCCGCCGTCCCACAAGTCCCGGACGATCTCCAGGAATTCGCCGGTACGACGGTAG
The DNA here is from genome assembly GCF_053600395.1 of Streptomyces sp. NPDC005070. NCBI lineage: Bacteria > Bacillati > Actinomycetota > Actinomycetes > Kitasatosporales > Streptomycetaceae > Streptomyces > Streptomyces sp. NPDC005070. The sequence continues at coordinate 21,556 of NZ_JBSFZS010000124.1, forward strand.
CGGGCGTCCTTGTCGAGGAAGTCGCCGTACGCGCGCTGCTCGTGGCTCTCGCCGCC
>NZ_JBSFZS010000125.1:0-21532 GCF_053600395.1 Streptomyces sp. NPDC005070
GTGCGCGCCGAACAGCAGGGTCTGGCCTCGCGTGCCGGCGTCGAACAGTTCGAACCGCCACAAGGACGCTCTCGCTCAGCCCCGCCAGGGCAGCTCCGCCGTGATCCTGGTGGGACCGGCCGGCGGCGAGTCCACCACCAGGATCCCGTCCACCGCGTCGAGCCGTTCCGTGAGCCCGGCCAGGCCCGACCCCTCGGTGACGTCGGCCCCGCCGACCCCGTCGTCGCCGACCTGGATCATCAGCCGGTTCTCCACCCGCCACACATCCACGGTCGCCCGCGTCGCCCGCGCGTGCTTGCTGATGTTCTGCAGCAGCTCGGAGACGGTGAAGTAGGCGATCCCCTCGATCGCGGGCGCCGGCCGCGCCGCCAGATCCACCTCCACCCGCACCGGCACCGTGCACCGCGAGGCCACCGCGGACAGCGCGGCGTCGAGCCCGCGGTCGGTCAGCACCGCCGGATGGATACCGCGCGCGAGATCCCGCAGCTCCTGCAACGCCGTCTTGACCTCGCCGTGCGCCTCGTCCACCATCCGCGCCGCCGCCTCGGGGTCCTCGGCCAGCTTCTCCTTCGCGAGCCCCAGGTCCATCGCCAGGGCGACGAGCCGGGCCTGCGCCCCGTCGTGCAGATCGCGCTCGATACGGCGCAGATCGGCGGCGGCGGTGTCGACCACGACCCCGCGGTCGGACTCCAGCTCCACCACGCGTGTGGCCAGCCGCGAGGGACCGAGCAGTCCGCGCACCATCAGCCGGTCCACGGTCGTCAGCGCCCGCACGATCCACGGCGTCGCCAGTGTGAAGAGCAGGCCCACCAGCGCGGTCACCGTGATCTCGAACGGGTTGTCCAGATAGATCGAGTGCGTGCTGTCCCCGTACAACTGGAGCCCGTCCTGACCGCCGTACATCGGGAAGACCCAGAACCACAGCGGATACGTCAGCAGCGCCCAGCCGTACACCCAGAGGTTCACCGCGACGACGAACGAGAACACCGACCACGGGAACTGCACCACCGCGTACAGCAGGTGCCGCCACGACGTGCCGCTCTTGAGCAGGGCGCCCATCCACGCCATCGCCCCGTGCTTCTTCATCCGCAGCGGCTCGGGCTCGGCCACCTCGACACCGAGCAGCCCGCGCGCCCGCGCCCGCTCCAGCGAGCCGAGGCCGCGACAGCCGGCCAGCGCGGCGGCGAGCACCGGAACGCCCAGGAAGGTGATCAGCAGGCCCGCGCCGAGCGAGACCATCGTGACGGCGAACGTGAACATGAGGATCCCGAGCGGCAGGCCCAGCAGCACATAGCCGAACTCGCGCCACCAGCGTGCCTCGAACGGTGCTCGCAGCGGGGCCGGAAGGCGGTGCCGCGCTCCGTCGGCGCCCGCCTCGTCGAACCGGGACCCGCCGCGGTGCCCGTATCCGTGTCCGTACTCCGTGGCCATCGGTCCGTCCGTTCTCTCGTCTCGTCCTGCGCCTCGGCCTGCTCCGCGAGCCGGCCGCTTCCTCTTCTTCCAGCGTGCCGCTCGTCAGGCCCACGGGACATGCGGCGGATCGGCGTCTTGGACGGGGGGTTTTCCCTACCCCGGCGACCCCGCCGGCCGACGATCTCCATCGAGTGAACCTTCGGCTCGTCCGGACGGCTACGGGACGTGCGTGTTCCGGCGGTTACCGGACGGGTTCGTTCCGGCGGTTACTGGACGGGTTCGTTCTGGCGGTCCCGCCAGGGCAGCTCGGCCGTGATGACCGTCGGGCCGCCCACCGGCGAGTCGACGACAAACAGCCCGTCCACCGCGCCGAGCCGGTCCGCGAGCCCCGCCATACCCGTACCGCCGTCGACACCGGCCCCGCCGCGGCCGTCGTCCCGGACCTGGATGAGCAGACGTTCGTCCGTCCGCCAGACGTCCACCGACGCGGACCTCGCCCCGCTGTGCTTGCTGACGTTCTGGAGCAGCTCGGAGACCGTGAAGTACGCGATGCCCTCGATGGCGGCGGCCGGCCGCGTCTCCAGTTCGGTGCTCACCTTCACGGGCACGGTGCACCGCGAGGCGATCGCGGACAGGGCGGCGTCCAGACCCCGGTCGGTGAGGACCGCCGGGTGGATGCCACGGGCCAGATCACGCAGTTCCTGAAGGGCGAGCTTCACCTCGCCGTGCGCCTCGTCCACCATCGACGCCGCGGCGTCGGGGTCCTCCAGGAGCTTCTCCTTGGCCAGGCCGAGCCCCATGGCCAGATTGACGAGCCGGGCCTGCGCCCCGTCGTGCAGATCGCGCTCGATACGGCGCAGATCGGCGGCGGCCGTGTCGACCACCACCCCGCGGTCCGACTCCAGTTCGGCGATCCGCCGCTCCAACTCGTCGGAGGGCGACAGCAGCCCGCGCACCATCGCCCGGTCCACGTTCGTCAGCCCGCGCGCGATGAACGGCAGCACCGGCCACAGCACGAACAGCGACACGAGCGTCACCGTGAAGGTGGCGATGCCCCAGGGCAGCCGTATCAAGTCGTACAGCACCGCCCGCCAGCCCACAGGGTCCTTCAGGCTCGACCACAGCCAGCCGAAGAAGCCGGTCCGGCGTACCGGCAACGGGCTCGGCTCGTCGATCCTCAGCCCCAGCAGCCGCCGCGCCCGTGCCCGCTCCAGCTTCCCCAGTTGCCGCGAACCCCGCAGTCCGGCCGCGAGCAGCGGCAGTCCGACGACGGTCACGGCGAGCCCCGCGCCCGTGGCGAGCATCGTCACCACGTACACGAACCCGACGATCGAGGCCGGCAGGTTCACCAGGAGATGGGAGATCTCCTTCCAGGTCACCGGGTCCAGGGCGAGACGTACGGCGGGCGGCCGGTCCCCGTCGGACGGATCGTCCGACGGCCCGGCGGGCGTGATGCGTTCGGTCATATCCGCTAGCCTGCCCGGCGGCGCGCCGCCGCGCCATGAGGTGGGCCGCCGCGCTGCACTGGGGATAACCCCACCTCCCAGCCCCAGGAGGAACGTGTTCACACCGTGAGACGTGAACACGTCACCGGCGGCCGAGGGATGGTCGAGGTGTGACGGGCTGCTTACGCTCTCTTTAGCAGGCCCTAGACTCCCGTCCGTACAGATCGTCGAACATGGCGCATCACAGAGTGCGCGGCGGCGCACGACGGGGCGCAACGAGGTCAGGGAGTGAGGGGCTGACGTGCCGGAACCGACCGTTGTCACGGCGACCGGGGCCGTCGTCGCGGCGGACTACTTCCAGTCCTACTCGGTCGTCGGACTGCTCGCCGTCGTCGGCGTGCTGTTCGTCGCCGTCGCCTTCGGAGCGGGCCGCCTGCTGCGCCCCGTCGTACCGACCCCCGAGAAACTCCTGACGTACGAGTGCGGCGTCGACCCCGTCGGCGAGGGCTGGGCCCACACCCAGGTCCGCTACTACGTGTACGCGTTCCTCTACGTCATCTTCGCCGTCGACTCGATCTTCCTCTTCCCGTGGGCCACGGTCTTCGCCGCTCCCGGCTACGGTGCCGCGACGCTCGTCGAGATGTTCATCTTCCTCGGCTTCCTGGCCGTGGGCCTGCTGTACGCATACAAGAAGGGCGTCCTGACATGGACGTGACCCCGTCCGCCCCGGAGCAGCCCGTGCCGGCCTCGATGCCGGTGTCGCTGCCCGAGCCGAAGCGGCTCGGCGCGCTCGCCCGGCTCGCCCCCGAGCCCATGAAGGTGGTCCTGAACTGGGGCCGCCGCTACTCGCTCTGGGTCTTCAACTTCGGCCTCGCCTGCTGCGCGATCGAGTTCATCGCCGCGTCGATGGCCCGCCACGACTTCATCCGCCTCGGCGTGATCCCGTTCGCGCCGGGCCCCCGCCAGGCCGACCTGATGGTCGTGTCGGGCACGGTCACGGACAAGATGGCGCCCGCCGTCAAGCGCCTGTACGAGCAGATGCCGGAGCCGAAGTACGTCATCTCCTTCGGCGCCTGCTCCAACTGCGGCGGCCCGTACTGGGACTCCTACTCCGTCACCAAGGGCGTCGACCAGATCATCCCCGTCGACGTCTACGTCCCCGGGTGCCCGCCCCGCCCCGAGGCGCTGCTCCAGGGCATCCTCAAGCTCCAGGAGAAGATCGCCCGGGAATCGCTGGGGGAGCGCTACGGCTCCGACGCGGCGCGGCCCTCCGCCGCCGCGCTCCAGAGCGGCCTGGTGAAGCCACCGGCCCCGTCCGCGACGAGCGTCCCGGGCGAGGATCCGGCCGCCCCCGGCGAGGAGGACCGATGACTGTCGGCTGGCTTCCCGGCCCCGCCGAGGAACTCTTCGGCCCCGACGCCACGGCCGAGGAGTCGTACGAGGTCCTGACGGTCGACGTGCCGCCGGCCTCCTGGATCTCGGCCCTGGAGACGGCCCGTGACACCCTGGGCTGCACCTACTTCGACTGGCTGAGCGCCGTCGACGAACCCGGCACGGGCTTTCGCGTCTCGGCCCATGTCGTCGCCCTGTCCCCGCTGCACCGCCTCCTCGTCCGTACGACCGTCCCGCACACCGCCCCCGCGCTCCCGTCGGCGGTCTCCGTCTACGCGGGTGCCGCCTGGCACGAGCGCGAGACGCACGAGATGTTCGGCGTGACGTTCGAGGGCCACCCCGGCCTCGATCCCCTGCTGCTCCCGGACGGCTTCGAAGGACACCCCCTCCGCAAGGACTTCGTCCTGGCCGCCCGCGTCGCCAAGGCCTGGCCCGGCGCGAAGGAGCCCGGCGAGTCCGAGCACGGCGGCCCCAAGCGCCGTCAGATGCTGCCGCCCGGCGTCCCCGATCCCAACGAGTGGGGCCCTCTCAAGGGCCAGCTCCCCCCGGCTCCGTCCCGCCCGGCCCGTGGCGCGGCCCGCCCCGCCGGCGACCGACCGGTCCGCAGGACCCGTACGGCAGCAGAGGGCTCGGCCGGCCAGACGCCGACCGCCCCTGCCACCACGGCGCCCCCGGCCACGGGTTCGGAGGCCGCGACCCCGGCCGCGGGTTCGGACGCGGCGACCCCCGCCACGGGTGCCGCGGGAGCGGACGTCGCGTCCGCCGCCGCGGGTGCCGCCTCCGGTGCCGCCTCCGGTGCTGAGGCCGCGCGCCCCGCACGCCGATCGCGCAGCGCGAGCCAGGGCTCCGCCAGCCAACGAGCCCCGCAGCCGGCCGCTCCGGCCGCGACGCCCGGCTCACAGCCGTCGGCTGCCGCACCGACGCCGGCAGGGAACGAGCCGGCGGCGTCCGAACCGGCCGCTCCGGCGGGCGCCTCGCGGGCAGCCGAGCCAGACTCGGCCGCGACGCCCGCCGGAAGGCCTGCCGCCCCGCGCAGCTCCGACGCTCCCTGGCACCAGCCGAAGCCCGCGTTCGACGACCCCGCGTTCGACGACTCCGAACCAGAACCGGACCGGCCGGAGCCCGAGCCCGAGGCACAGCCGGCGTCCGAGCCCGAGGCACAGCCGGCGTCCGAGCCCGAGGCGCAGCCGGCGTCCGGGCCCGACGCGGATTCCGGTTCGGAATCCGCCGACCCGGGGGCGACGCCCGCCCCGGGACCGAACCCCGCCACCAACCCCGACGACCCCTCCGGAGGTACGCGGTGAACGACGCTCTCGACGTCGCCCTACGCCTCCTCGTCGTCTTCGTCGTGTTCCTGACGTTCCCCCTGATCGTCGGTCAGACCGAGCACAAGGTGATGGCCCACATGCAGGGCCGCCTCGGCCCGATGTACGCGGGCGGCTTCCACGGCTGGGCCCAGCTCGTCGCGGACGGCGTGAAGTTCGCGCAGAAGGAGGACATCGTCCCCGCCGGCGCGGACCGGCGTATCTTCCAGCTCGCCCCCGCGGTGGCCCTGCTCCCGTACCTCCTGGTCCTCCTCGCCATCCCGATCGGCCCGGGCGAGGGCGCGGTCGGCGAGGTCGTCGACGCTGGAATCTTCTTCGTCCTCGCCGTCATGGGCGTGGGCGTCCTCGGCTCGCTCATGGCGGGCTGGGCATCGGCCAACAAGTTCTCCCTTCTCGGCGGTCTGCGCACCGCCGCCCAGCTCCTCGCGTACGAGCTCCCGATGCTCCTGACCGCGGCCTCGGTCGCGATGGCGGCGGGCACGGTCTCGCTCCCCGGCATCGTGGACGCCTTCCAGTGGTGGTGGCTGCCCTGGCAGATCGTCGGCGCGATCGTGTTCTTCGTCGCCGGCCTCGCCGAACTCCAACGGCCCCCCTTCGACATGCCCGTAGCCGACTCCGAGATCATCTTCGGCGCGTACACCGAGTACACGGGCCTGCGTTTCGCCCTGTTCCTGCTCGCCGAGTACGCCGGGATCGTCGTCCTGTGCGGTCTGACCACCGTCCTCTTCCTGGGCGGCTGGCACGGCCCCTGGGGCACCGACGGCCTCGGCTGGGTCTGGACCCTCCTGAAGGCCGCGATCCTCGCCTTCGTCGTCATCTGGCTCCGCGTCACCTATCCCCGCCTGCGCGAGGACCAGCTCCAGAAGCTCTCCTGGACCCTCCTCGTCCCTCTGTCCCTCGCCCAGATCGCCCTCACCGGCATCGTCAAGGTGGTGATCGCGTAACCATGGCCCCCATTCCTGGCTCCGGCCTCGCCAAGGGCCTGGCCGTCACCCTCCGCACGATGACGAAGAAGACCGTCACCGCGCAGTACCCGGACGTCCAGCCCGAACTCCCGCCCCGCACCCGTGGTGTCATCGCCCTCTTCGAGGAGAACTGCACGGTCTGCATGCTGTGCGCCCGTGAGTGCCCGGACTGGTGCATCTACATCGACTCCCACAAGGAGACGGTCCCGGCCGCCGCCCCGGGCGGCCGCGAGCGCAGCCGCAACGTCCTCGACCGCTTCGCCATCGACTTCTCCCTGTGCATGTACTGCGGTATCTGCATCGAGGTCTGTCCTTTCGACGCGCTGTTCTGGACTCCGGAGTTCGAGTACGCGGAGACCGACATCCACGAACTCACCCACGAACGCGACAAGCTCCGCGAGTGGATGTGGACCGTCCCGGCCCCGCCCGCCCTCGACCCCGGTGCCGAGGAGCCCAAGGAGATCGCGGCCGCCCGCAAGACCGCCGACAAACTCGCGGCCGAACAGGCGGCTCAGGCCGAGGCCGAGCGGGCAGCCCGGGCGACGGGGGCCGAGGAGCCGGCCCAACCGGGCCCGACCGAGGAGACAGGCCGGCCGGAGTCTCCGGCGACGCCCCCCTCCGGCCCGCAGGAGGGACAGTCGTGACCTTCGCAGCAGCCACGGCCACGGCGGCCCACGCGGCCACCACCGTCGCCGCCGATCACCACGGCTTCCTCTCCCCGACCGGCGTCGAGATCGCCTTCCTCCTCGTCGGCCTGCTCACCTTCGGCGCCGCGCTCGTCACCGTCACCACCAAGCAGCTCGTGCACGCCGCACTGTGGCTGGTGGTCGCCCTCGGCGGCCTGGCCGTCGAATACCTCCTGCTGACAGCCGAGTTCATCGCCTGGGTACAGGTCCTCATCTACGTCGGTTCCGTCGTCGTCCTCCTTCTGTTCGGTCTGATGCTCACCAGGGCCCCGATCGGCCGCTCCCCGGACGCCGACTCCGGCAACCGCTGGGCGGCCCTGGCCGTCGCCGTCACCTCGGCCGGCACCCTGGTCTGGGTCGTCGTCGACGCGTTCCGCACGACCTGGGTCGACCTGAACGGTGCCGCCGCCGGCTCCACCGAGGTGACCGGAGCGAGCCTCTTCCAGAACTGGGTCCTCCCCTTCGAAGCGCTGTCCGTCCTCCTCCTCGCCGCGTTGGTCGGCGCGATCGTCCTCTCCCGCAAGGCGAAGGCAGACACCGCCGCGGCGGCCACGTCGGCCGCCACCCCGCGCGTCCCCGGAAGCCGCGACGGCAAGCAGGACAAGGATGGTGTCCGCTGATGCACCTCGCCTATCCCGCCGTGCTCGCCGCCCTCCTGTTCTGCACGGGCCTGTACGGAGTCCTGGCACGCCGCAACGCGATCCTGGTCCTGATGTCGGTCGAGCTGATGCTCAACGCCGTCAACCTGAACCTCGTCGCCTTCGACGTCTGGCTCTCCAAAGCCGCCCGCGACACCCTGCACTCCGGCCAGGCCCTGACCCTGTTCACCATCGCCATCGCCGCGGCCGAGATCGGCATCGGCCTGGCGATCGTGCTCGCCGTGTACCGCAACGGCGGCACCTCGGACATCGACAAGCTCCGCGACACCGCCGAGGGCCACGGCCCCGACGACCCCGACGCCCCCGTGGCCGAGAAGGCTGAGGCCACCGCGTGACCACGACCACCCTCGCCGTCCTCGTCCCCCTCCTCCCGTTCCTCGGTGCCGTCGCCGGACTCCTCCTCGGCCGCACGGCCCCGGGCTTCGTCCGCCCGCTCGCGGTCCTGCCCGTCCTCGCCTCGCTCGCCCTCGCCGTGACGGTCGCGGTCGACCAGGGCGGCGGCCTGGCCATCAACTCGCACACCGAACTCACCCCGACCGGCTCGGTCCCCATCGAACTGGGCCTGCACATCGACGGCTTCGCCGCCCTCGTCGCCGTCCTCGTCGGCGTCGTCGCCACCTGCGTGCAGATCTACTCGACGGGCTACCTGCGCGACGACCCGCGCTACCCCTCGTACGCCGCCCTCGTCTCCCTTTTCACCTCCGCGATGCTGCTCGTCGTCTACTCCGGCGACCTGATGGTGCTGCTGGTCGGCTGGGAGATCATGGGCATCTGCTCGTACTTCCTGGTCGGCCACTACTGGGAGACCCCGGAAGCCCGCGCCGCCTCGCTCAAGGCCTTCCTGGTCACCAAGCTCGGCGACGTCCCCTTCCTCATCGGTCTGTTCGCGCTGGCCACCGACGCCGGTTCGTTCCGGATCACCACAGTCCTGGGCACCGTGGCGAGCGGCGGACTGCACCACCCGACCGTCGTCGCCCTCCTGCTCCTCGCGGGCGTGGCGGGCAAGTCGGCGCTGTTCCCGCTGCACACGTGGCTGCCCGACGCGATGGCGGGCCCCACACCCGTCTCCGCGCTGATCCACGCCGCGACGATGGTCGCCGCCGGCATCTACTTCGTCGCCCGTCTCCTCCCCGTCTTCCAGGCCTCCGCGGCCGCGATGATCGTCCTCGCCGTCATGGCAGGCGTCACGATGGTCGGTTCGGGACTCGCGGCACTCGCCCAGGACGACATCAAGCGGGTCCTCGCCTACTCGACGATCGGTCAGCTCGGCTACATGGCCGGTGCCCTCGCCGTCGGCGACCGCGGTGCCGCCGTCTTCCACCTCCTCGCGCACGGCGCCTTCAAGGCGCTGCTGTTCCTCGCCGCCGGCGTGATCATCCACGCCTCCGGCACCAACTCGCTGGCCGCCATGTCCCGCATGAAGGACCTGCGCCTCCGCGTCCCCGACGCCTTCTGGACGATGACCGTGGCGCTGCTCGCGCTCGCCGCGATCCCTCCGTTCAGCGGCTTCTTCTCCAAGGAGGCCGTCCTCGGCGCCGCGGAGCATGTCGCCACCGGTCACACCGAGCAGGCCCCCGGTGCTTCGGGCTGGATCGTCCTGATCACCGGCCTGGTCACCGCTGTCCTCACCGCCGCGTACGCGACCCGGCTGTGGCTGCTGGCCTTCCGCGGCCACGGAGCCGAGGCCCCCGACCACGGCACGCAGCCGGTCACCATGACGGCCGTGCTGTGGGTGCTCGCCATCCCCTCGCTCGCGTTCGGCCTGGCGTTCGGCCCGCTGCCCGACTGGTTCGACGGCCGCGACCTGACGCCGGTCCTCACCACCTCGGTGCTTGGTACTGGACTCGCCCTGGTCGGCGGGATCGTCACCTACGGAGCCTGGCGGCACACCACCGCTCTGGCCGCCCGCGTCCCCCTGGGCGCGGTCGCGGCCCACCCGGACGCCGACGCCGGACACGTCGAGGCCGAGGCCATCGCCTCCCACGAACCCGTCTACGGAGACGTCGCCCGGGCACCCGACCCGGCGGACCCGGGCCGGCTGCTGCTCGGCCCGCTACACCGCCACGCGGCCGTCGGCTTCCACCTCGACACCGTGTACTCCGTGCTGTTCGTCCGCCCGGTCCAGGCCGGAGCCACGCTCGTCCGGTTCCTCGACCGCGAGGTCGTCGACACCTACGTACGCGGCGCGGGCGCCCTACCCCGCTGGCTCGGCACCGCCGTACGGCGTGCGCAGACCGGCAATGTGCAGACCTATGTGAGCGCGCTGCTCGCCGGCACCGTCGTCCTGGTGGTCGCCGCCCTCCTCGTCGCCACGGGAGCGTGAGCAGGCGTGATCGATATCAGTGAATCCGTGATGCAGATTCTTCTCGCGTTGATCGTCGTCGGCCCGCTCATCGGGGCCGCCGCCGCCCTTCTCCCGGCTCCACCAGGGCTGAAGGGGAAGTCGCCCGAACAGGCGGTGCTGCGCCACGGCGTGACCGTCACGGGCGTGGTCCTCATCGCCGCGATCGTCCTCGTGCTCGGCTTCGACCACGACCACCCGTCGAAGACGCAGGCCACGACGGACATCAGCTGGATCCCCGCACTCGACGTGCGGATCCACCTCGGCGTCGACGGCATTTCCCTCCCCCTTCTGGTCCTGACCGCGCTGCTGACCTTCCTCTGCGCGCTGTACTCCTATTTCAAGATGCCCGCGGGCCCGACCCCGAAGGCGTTCGTCGCACTGCTGCTCGTCCTCGAGTCCGGCACACTCGCGACCTTCGCCGTCCTCGATCTGCTGCTGTTCTTCCTCGCGTTCGAGATGGTGCTCATCCCGATGTACTTCCTCATCGCACGGTGGGGAGGCGCCCAGCGCCAGGCCGCGGCCTGGAAGTTCATCCTCTTCACCCTGCTCGGTTCGGTCGTCATGCTGCTGGGCCTGCTCCTGATCGGAATCAAGGCGGGCACATTCGACATGGTGGCACTCGCCACTGACAACGGCCGGTCGCTGAGCACATCCGTGCAGGTCACCGCCGTTCTGGCGATCGGTATCGGGCTCGCCGTCAAGACGCCGATGTGGCCGTTCCACAGCTGGCTGCCCGACGCCCACACCGCCGCCCCGACCGTCGGCTCGGTCCTGCTGGCCGGCGTCATGCTGAAGATGGGCACGTACGGGTTCGTCCGGATCCTGCTGCCCATCACACCGGACGGCTTCCGGACCTTCGCCCCCTACCTCGCCGCCTTCGCCGTGGTCGGGATCATCTACGGTTCCCTGGCCTGCCTGGCCCTCGCCAAGCAGGGCGCGAAGGGCGACCTCAAACGGCTCATCGCCTACTCCTCCGTCGGCCACATGGGCTTCGTCCTGCTCGGCATCTCGACGATGACCCCGACCGGCGTGAACGGCGCGCTGTTCGCCAACATCGCCCACGGCCTCATCACCGGCCTCCTCTTCTTCCTCGTCGGAGCGCTGAAGGACCGCACGGGCACCACCGACCTCGACAGCCTCGCCGAGGAGTCCGGCGCCGCGCTGTACGGCAAGGCACCGCGCCTCGGCGGCCTGCTGGCCTTCGCCGCCGTGGCCTCGCTCGGACTGCCGGGCCTCGCCGGGTTCTGGGGCGAGATGCTGGCGCTGTTCGGCGCGTTCGAGCCCGCTTCCGGCCTCAGCCGCCCCGCCTATCTGACCTTCATGACGATCGCCGCGTTCGGGACGCTGCTCACCGCCGCGTACATGCTCGTCGTCGTCCGCCGCGTCTGCATGGGCGCGGCACCGCAGGAGTCGCCGAAGCTCGCCGACGTCCAGACCTACGAGTTCGCCGCCTGGACGCCGCTCGTCGCCCTCACCGTCGTCGCCGGTCTGTGGCCCCGGGCCCTGCTCGGCCTGACCGACCCGGCCGTCCAGCAGCTCCTCGCAGGAGGCACCCGATGAGTTCCCTGGTCCAGTCCGTCGACTGGCTCGCCATCGCGCCGCCCACTCTCGCGGCGGTTGTCGGACTCGTCGTCCTCGTCACCGATCTCTTCATCGGCGAAGCGCGGAAGGCCGTGCTCGGCTGGACGTCCGTCGTCGGCCTCGCCGCGTCAGCGCTTCTGCTGCTGCCCCTGCGGAACGGCGACCGGGCCACGTTCTGCCTGACGGGCGCCACCGACACCTGCAGCTACGTGGCGGACCGCTTCACCCTGGTGATCCAGCTCCTGGTTCTCGGCGGCGCGCTCCTCGTCGCCCTGCTGTCGGTCACCGCGCTCAAGGACGCCGACAGGGAACTCCCCGAGGGGGAGTACTGGTTCCTGCTGCTCTCCTCGGCCGCCGGCGCCGCCCTTCTGCCCGCCTCCCGCGACCTCGCGACCCTCATCGTCGCCCTGGAAGTCGCCTCACTGCCCGCCTTCGCGCTCGTCGGCATCAAGCGCGGCGACAAGAAGTCCTCGGAAGCGGCGCTGAAGTTCTTCCTGTCCTCCGTCACCGCGACCGCGGTCAGCCTGATGGGCGTCAGCTTCGTCTACGCGACGACGGGCACCCTGTATCTCACCCGGATCGCGGACGGGATCCAGCACGTCGACGGACAGTTCCACACCCTCGCCCAGACAGGCGTCGTCCTCACTCTCGTCGGCTTCGCCTTCAAGACGGCCGCCGTGCCCTTCCACTTCTGGGTGCCCGACACCTACGTGGGGGCGCCCCTGCCGATCGCCGCGTACCTGTCGGTCGTCGGCAAGGCGGTCGGTTTCTCCGGGCTCATCCTCGTCACCGTCATCGCCTTCCCCTCGTACGCGGACGTCTGGGGTCCGGCACTGGCGGCGCTCGCCGCCCTCACCATGACCGTCGGGAACGTCGGCGCCCTGCGGCAGCGGTCCGCGCGCGCGTACAGCGCGGTACGGCTGCTCGCCTGGTCCTCCGTCGGCCAGGCCGGCTACCTCCTGGTCCCGATCGCGGCCGCCGCCTACTCAAAGGACGCCCAGCAGGCCATCGGCTCCACCGTCGCGTACGCCCTCATGTACGCCGCCGTGAACCTCGGCGCCTTCGCCGTGGCCGCACTGGTGGCCCGCCGAAGCCCCCTGAACCGCATCAGCGACTACCGGGGTCTGTACGCCGAGAGCCCCCTGTCCGCGCTGGTCCTCGGTTTCTTCCTGCTCTGCCTCGCCGGTCTGCCGCCGGGCATCATCGGCCTCTTCGCCAAGGTGACCGTCTTCTCGGCCGCCGTCGACGCGGGGCTCGGCTGGCTGGCCGTCGTCATGGCCGTCAACGTGGTGATTGCGCTCTTCTACTACCTCCAGTGGACGGCACTCCTCTTCCGCGCTCCCGAGGGCGAGCCGGGCACACACCGCGTGCCGGTCCCGCTCACCGCGGCCATCGCCCTGACGGCCGTCCTCGGCGTCGTCCTGTCCGGGGCACCCCAGCTCATCCTCCGCTTCTCGGAGACCGCACTCTTCTGAAACACCACTCCCTGAGGGCCTCTTCAAGGGACACACGCGCGCGTGAACGGCCGTCCGAATCACCCGGACGGCCCACGCGCCAGGCAGTGCGCACAAGGGAACTAGTGCCTCCCGTCTGGCGTTGACCAGTACGGGAGGGTCCACTGAAGAGTGGAAGCAGAGCATCAGCAAGCAAAGGGTTCCCCCGCCGCACGACTTGGAGGGCTACCGTGCACCGCCGGCACAATGGGCTCAGGACAGCCGTACTTCTCGGGGGACTGTCCGCACTCATCATCGTCATCGGCAGCTTCTTCGGGCGCACAGGCCTGATCGTCGCGCTGTTCATCGCGATCGGCACGAACGCGTACGCGTACTGGAACAGCGACAAACTGGCTCTACGCGCGATGCGTGCCCGCCCGGTGAGCGAGTTCGAGGCTCCGGCCCTGTACCGCATGGTCCGCGATCTCTCGACGCAGGCACGTCAGCCCATGCCGCGCCTGTACATCTCACCGACGGAGGCACCGAACGCCTTCGCCACGGGCCGCAACCCGCGCAACGCGGCCGTGTGCTGCACCGAGGGAATCCTGCGCATCCTGGACGAGCGCGAACTGCGCGGTGTCATCGGCCACGAGCTCAGTCACGTCTACAACCGCGACATCCTGATCTCGTCCGTGGCCGGCGCCCTCGCTTCCGTGATCATGTTCCTGGTCAATTTCGCCTGGCTGATCCCCATCGGCCGGTCCAACGACGACGACGGCCCCGGCATCCTCGGACTGCTTCTGGTCATGATCCTGGGCCCGATCGCCGCGTCCCTCATCCAGCTCGCCATCAGCCGCTCCAGGGAGTACGAGGCGGACGCGTCCGGTGCCCAGCTCACCGGCGACCCCCTCGCGCTCGCGAGCGCGCTGCGCAAGCTCGACGCGGGCACGAAGCAGCTTCCGCTGCCTCCCGAGCCGCGCATCGAGACCGCGAGCCACATGATGATCGCTAACCCCTTCCGCCCGGGACAGGGAATGTCAAAGATGTTCTCTACGCATCCGCCGATGGCGGAGCGCATCGCCCGGCTCGAGCAGATGGCAGGTCGTCAGCAATGAAGACAATTCTGAACGTCATTTGGCTCATCCTGAGCGGCTTCTGGCTGTTTCTCGGGTACCTCGCCGCAGGCATCATCCTGTGCATCACCATCATCGGAATCCCGTTCGGCATCGCGTCGTTCCGTATCGGCATCTACGCGCTGTGGCCCTTCGGCTATACGACCGTGGAGCGCCACGACGCCGGCGCGCCGTCCTGCATCGGCAACGTCCTGTGGCTCGTCCTCGCGGGCTGGTGGCTCGCGCTGGCCCACATCGTCACGGGCATCGCCATGTGCATCACGATCATCGGCATCCCCTTCGGCATCGCCAACTTCAAGCTCATCCCGATCTCGCTGTTCCCGCTGGGACGCGAAATCGTGCGCACGGACGAGCCGTTCGCCGGTCACTAGCCGCACGGGAGCACGTGCCGCATTCCTTGCCGAGACGGGGTCGACCCCGTCTCGCGTGGGGGTTTTCCACAGGCTCCCCGATTGTCGGTGGCGCGCTGCATCATGAATCCATGACCGAAATCGAGCAGTTGCTGGCACGGGTCGCTACGGAGGCCCGCAACACCCGCCCGTGGGGCTGGCCTTCGCTCCCCGCGCCCGTGGGCCCGGCCGAGGTCGCCCGCGCCGAGGCCGTCCTCGGCTTCCCCCTGCCCGCGCTGCTCGCCGCCCTCTACCTCCGGATAGGGGACGGCGGATTCGGTCCGGAATACGGCCTGCTGTCCCTGCTCGACGGTCCGCCGTCGGGCGAACCGGCGGCTGTTCCGCAGTACTTCGCCAGCCGCGAGAGCGGCCGCAAGGACCCCGAATGGCCGTGGCCCGAGGGCGTCCTGCCCATATCCCACTGGGGCTGCGGAATGTACGCGTGCGTGGACTGCCAGAGCCCCGACGGCAAGGTCCTGCTCTTCGAGCCGAACGCCGACCGCGCCGACCACGCCTGGTACGTGGACGCGCCCGACCTCGCGACCTGGCTGCTCGCGTGGCTGGAGGGGACGGGCTGGTACGAGGAGTCCAACGACGGCGGGGACCTCCCCCTCTGGCCCGACTTCCCCATACGCGCGAAAGCGACCAGGGCTTCCTGACCCCCTGGCCGCCGGAACGCGCCCACGGGCGCCCTCTGTCGGCCGGCCGCACAAGGCATCGCGCACCAAGTGCTGATCCACCGCCGTCACGGAACAGCGCTCAGCGCGAAGCCGCCCACATCCGTACGCCGTACGCGGCCGCCCCCACCGTCAGGACGGCCGCTCCGACGACCACCGAGGCCCCCGGGAGGGCGAAGGCCAGCGTGACGCAGCCGAGGAGGCCCAGCGCCGGCACGACACGTGATGCCGGGGCCGGACTCAGCGTCCAGGCGGAGGCGTTGGCGATCGCGTAGTACGCCAGCACGCCGAAGGAGGAGAAACCGATCGCGCCGCGCACGTCCAGCGTCGCGGCCAGCACGGCGACCACCGCGCCGACCGCCAGTTCCGCCCGGTGGGGGACCTGGAAGCGCGGATGGACGGCGGCCAGGCCGTGCGGCAGATGACGGTCGCGGGCCATGGCCAGCGTGGTCCGCGAGACACCCAGGATCAGAGCGAGAAGCGAGCCGAGCGCGGCCACGGCGGCCCCCACCCGCACGATCGGCACGAGCCCCGGCAGTCCGGCCGCGCGTACGGCGTCGGCCAGCGGTGCAGCGGCAAGCCCCAGCCCGTCCGTTCCAAGCACCGAGACGACAGACACAGCGACCGCCGTGTACACCGCGAGCGCGATGCCAAGAGCCAACGGGATCGCGCGCGGAATGGTGCGTGCCGGATCACGCACCTCCTCGCCGAGCGTGGCGATCCGCGCATACCCGGCGAACGCGAAGAAGAGCAGACCGGCCGCCTGAAGCACCCCGCCCGCGCCGGACGACAGACCGATGCCCAGCCGTCCGGCATCGAAGGCGCTGGATCCGAGACACCCCACCACCACGGAAGAGAGGACCGCCAGGACCACCGCCACGATCACCCGCGTCAGCCAGGCCGACTTCTGCACGCCGCCGAAGTTCACGGCGGTCAGCGCCACCACCGCGGCGACCGCCACAGCGTGCGCCTGCGAGGGCCAGACGTACGCGCCCACGGTGAGTGCCATCGCCGCGCAGGAGGCCGTCTTGCCGACGATGAACGACCAGCCCGCCAGATAGCCCCAGAAGGCCCCGAGCCGCTCGCGCCCGTAGACGTACGTGCCGCCGGAGGCGGGGTACAGGGCGGCCAGCCGGGCCGAGGACATCGCGTTGCAGTAGGCGACGACCGCGGCGACGGCGAGCCCGAGCAGGAGCCCGGATCCGGCCGCCCGCGCGGCCGGGCCCAGCGCGGCGAAGATGCCCGCACCGATCATCGAGCCGAGCCCGATGACCACGGCGTCACCGACTCCCAGCGTGCGGCGCAATTCGGGACCGGGCAGCGTCATACGCCGCACCCTACTGATCACCGCAACCGGCGGGAGCCACGGCGACGTCCTGTTCATCGGCACGGCACCGAGACGGCATTCGGTACTCGTGACCGAACCGCATACGGACAGCGCGGACAGGGCCCGCACGGAGCGGATTCACAGGGCCGCGACAGCGTGAGTACAGAACGGAAGGGCAGGCTCAGAACATGGGCATCATCAGCTGGATCATTCTGGGGCTGCTGGCAGGCGCCATCGCCAAGTTCCTGCTGCCGGGGCGCGACCCTGGAGGCTTCGTCGGAACGACCGTCATCGGTGTCGTGGGGGCGTTCGTCGGCGGCTGGATATCAGCCCGCTGGCTGGACCACCCCGTCAGCAAGCACTTCTACGACGGCGCCACTTGGGCCGCGGCCATCGGCGGCTCGCTCGTACTGCTGATCCTCTACCGCATCCTGTTCGGCGACTCGCGCCGCTGAGCCCGCGTCGCCGGGACCGTGGCCGGCGGACGAGAAGGGTGGACACCGCGGGTGCCCACCCTTCCTCGTATCGCCGGCCACGTCAGCGGCCACCTCATGGCGCCTGCCGGACGTTCTACCGGTAGTTCACGAACTGCAGGGCGAAGTCGAAGTCCTTGCCCTTGAGGAGGGCCTGAACGGCCTGCAGGTCGTCGCGGCTCTTCGAGCTGACGCGCAGTTCCTCGCCCTGCACCTGGGCCTTCACGGCCTTGGGGCCCTCGTCACGGATGATCTTCGCCACCTTCTTGGCGTTCTCCTGGGAGATGCCCTCCTCGATCGTCGCGAAGATCTTGTACTCCTTGCCGGAGAGCTGGGGCTCACCGGCGTCCAGCGACTTCAGCGAGATGCCGCGCTTGATCAGCTTGGTCTCGAACACATCGAGGATGGCCTTCACCCGCTCCTCGGAGTTCGCCTCCATGAGGATCTTCTCGCCGGACCAGGAGATGGAGGCGCCGACGTTCTTGAAGTCGTAGCGCTGTGAGATCTCCTTGGCGGTCTGGTTGAGGGCGTTGTCGACCTCCTGCCGCTCGACCTTCGAGACGATGTCGAAACTGGAGTCGGCCATGTCCTGTGGCTCCTTGTATCGGGGTGCGTAGGGGCGGCTGTCGAGCCCGGCGTAGGCCTCCGGCCGCATCCGCATAAGCCTAGCCACCCCCCTCCCCCCAAGCGTCGATCAATTGGGTGGCGAAGCATCCCCGAGCATCAGGTATCGTTTACGTCGTTGCCAGGGAGCACCGTGAAAGCGAAGCTCAGGGGCAGCAACCCCGGCGGTGTGCCCGAGCGGCCAAAGGGAGCAGACTGTAAATCTGCCGGCTAAGCCTACCCAGGTTCGAACCCTGGCGCCGCCACATGTAGGTGAACCCCCTTCGATCTGCGGAAACGTGGATCGGAGGGGGTTTCTCTTTGTTTGAGCGCGCGCGGTGTGTCCGCGATGGTGTCGCCCCGGGCCTGGGTGGCGGTGTCGACCCGGGGCCTGCGCGATCCACAGTGCCGCTGCGGGGTGTGCGGTCCGGATCCGGTTTGGCTCTGGCCCGGTGGAGGGCGCCTCGGTGGTCGTCTCCTTCTCGATCGCCTGCGGCACCCAGGACGCGGCGCCGCTCCCGCCGAGCGGGCCCCGGTAGCTGTGGTCTAGGCGGTAGCCGGTTACCTAGATTCGCCTGGGGCATGTACTCGCCTCGCTGGGGGCGAGGACGGGTGATGTGACCCGATGTCATTCGACGGGATGGCGTGCGTACTTGCTCTCGGGCTTTCCTCGGTCCGGCCGTGGTGGCGCCTGCTCCTGCGTGGCTCCGTCCGCGGGCGGGTAAATTGGCAGGCGTACTCAGCATCATGCGTACTAGTGGCGAAGGAGAGCCATGTTCGGGGGAATACTCGGTTTCATCGCAGTCGGCATCTGTATTGCGATGGGCGTCGCCGGGGATCGGGCGGCGAAGAAGCGCAAGAAAGCCTTCTGGGACGCGTACGGATCCTTCGAAGGATTCCGTGGTCAGGTCGACGTGGAGCGTATCCAGGGGGTCCGTAGGGCCAGGGGCGATGTCGCCGCGATCAAGGCGGTCCGCGAGGAGTATCCCTGCGTCTCACTCGTGATGGCCAAGCGTTATGTGGATGAACTGCCCTTGTGAGGTGCAGAGTTGAGGCGGGTGCGTTGGCGGCGGGCGGGCGGGCGGGCGGGCGCGTCGGTGCGGGGGCGGTTGTCGGTCTGACCCACCGGCTCGGTGCCGGCCCGGCGAGTCGGTCGGCCGTCAGTGGTTCGGCGTCGCGTTGATGCATTGATTCCGGTGGGTGTGACAGGGTGGCTGCTCTTGGGGTGGCGCTTCCGTTCCGCTCTCTTTCCGTTTTGCTTCGTGCGTCGAATTTCTCGGGAGTTTGTTTGTCCGAGGGGCATTGGGGGAAGTAGGGGAGTTTGTTTGCGCTGAAAGGTCCGCCCCGCGGTCGGTGGAGTTCAGCGGCCAGCACGGTGGTCTGCGGCCGGGGGGCGGAAGTCGTGGGCCGCGGGGCACACTGATCACATGTCATCGCGTCGCAGGAACTGCCCCGAGTGCCGTCGGGAGATCGCCGTCGTCGCGGGGCGGTTCGCCCGGCACGATCCGCCCGGCGCGCGGGGGACCGGGGAACTGGTGTCGTGCGCCGGTTCGCGTCGGGAGGCGTTCATCGGGGCGGCGCAGCCCACGCTGGACGGGTACGCCCTTCCCGACTTCCCCGGCCAGCTTCCCTTGTTCTGAGCCGCCCCCGAAGAGTCGCCCCGCTGACCCGCTCTCGAGGAGCCGCCCTCGCCGAGTCGACCCCGAAGCCGCGGCACTAGTTGCCCGCCACCGCCTTCACCGCCACCGAGATCGGTGTCGAGCCGCTGACGGCTTCCAGGATCAGGCCGGTGGTGGCCGGGGTGTCGACCAGTTCGGCGAGGACCGCGGCGACGTCGTCGCGGGGGATCATGCCGCGGCCGGTCGAGGCCTCCAGACGTACGAGGCCGGTTCCGGCGTCGTCGATCAAGCCGCCGGGGCGCAGGATCGTCCAGTCCAGGCCCGCACGGCCGCGTACGTATTCGTCGGCCTCGCCCTTGGCGCGCAGGTAGGCGTCGAAGATGTCGTCACCCGTGTGGGCCGGGTCCGCGCCCATGGAGGAGACGACCACGTGCCGGCGTACGCCCGCGCGCTCGGCGGCGTCGGCGAACAGGATCGCGGCGCCCTTGTCCACCGTCTGCTTGCGGTCCGCGCCGCTGCCCGGTCCCGCGCCCGCCGCGAAGACGGCCGCGTCCGCGCCCTGCAGATGCGCGGCGACCTCCTCCACCGATGCCGATTCCAGATCGCACAGGACGGGCTCGGCGCCGACCGCCCGTAGATCGTCCCCCTGTTCGGCACGGCGGATGATCCCCGCTACCTCGTCCCCGCGCGCGGAGAGCAGCCGCTCCAGCCGCAGCGCGATCTGACCATGACCACCAGCGATGACAATGCGCATGTTTCCGACCGTACGCCCGGATGACCGCGTTCGCCGCACAACCCTGTGGACAACTCATGCGTCACATGGGTGATCACTGTGAACGCGTGGGTGATCGCCGCGAGAACGCGTCAGAACGAGTGAACACGCGAACGAAGGAACGCCGTGCGGACCTGTACGGCGTCGCAAGAGGAGACCATCATCACCGCCATACGCAAGACCGCCACCGCGGTCGGCTGCACCGCTGTCCTTCTCACCGCGGCGGCCGCCTGCGGCACGGTCCAGAACCTCACGGCCGGGCAGAAGGTGGACCACGCCGTCTCCCGGCTCGGCGAACAGAAGTCGCTCGCCTTCCAGTTGGACCTGGACGCCGACGCGGCCGCGATCGACACCATCGCGGGCGAGGACGGTTCCGACGAATCCCTTCCGCCGGAGTTCGCCAAGTTCGTCAGCGGCTTGCGCGTGGACGTCTCCGTCAAGTCCAGGAAGGCGCTGGCTGATTCGGGCGAGAAGGACCTCGTCGGCACCAGCATGACGATCACGGGCACCGGCGGTGTCCTGGTCGAGTACCGGATCATCGGCGACCTCATGTACTACCGCACGGACATGAAGGCCGTCGGTCAGGCGGTGGGTGTTCCCATGCCGACCGCCGACGATCTCCCCCCGAGCCAGAAGGCGCTGAAGAAGGTCCTCGAAGGCGACTGGGTGAAGGTGAACACCAAGGATCTGGAGCAGGCGGGGAAGGCCGCCGGGGGTGGCCCGAAGGGGGCCGCCGGTGGCGGGGAGGTCGACGCGAAGACCCAGAAGAAGGTTCTCGACGCCGTCCGCGGTGTCATCGGCCACAAGGTCACGTTCCGGACCAAGGGCGGCGCCGACGGGGTCGAGCACGTCATCGCCACGGGCAACGTCCGCGACCTGCTCACCGGCGTCTTCGACGAGCTCCGCCCGCTGCAGGGCGACCTTCCGGCGGGTGCGGAACTCCCCTCCGCCAAGGACCTCAAGGACGCGCCGAACCGGAAGGCCGCCGTCGACTTCACCCTGAAGAACGGCGACCTCCGGCAGATCAGGGTCGACCTGGCCGTCCTCGCCGACAGCCCGCAGAAGGCCAAGCTGCCCCTCGTCCTGAAGTTCTCCAAGGCGGGTGACGTCAGCGCGCCGGCCGGAGCCACCGAGATCCCCGTCGACGAGATCCCCGCCTCCAGCCCGCTGGGAACCGCCTTCATGGGCGGCGGGTTCTAGCGCCGCGACAGGCAACGTTCGCCCCGTCGCGACTCCCGGCACGCCCTCTCGCCGCACCGGCCGAAAGCCCAAGTACATCCAGTACGAGGACTTCCG
>NZ_JBSFZS010000126.1:0-21369 GCF_053600395.1 Streptomyces sp. NPDC005070
CAAGGTCGGAAAGGCGGGGCCCCGGACCACCGCCCGTTCGCTGGAGAACCGGTCGCCCGGAACCGGTCAGCCGGAGCTGGACCGCTGCGTCAGGTCGTAGAAGGTGGCCGAACCCACCGTCACCTTCTTGAAGTTGGCCGTGACCCACGAGCTGATCTGCGAGGAGGTGGAGGTGGTGGAGTTGCCGCCACCGCCCATACCGCCGCCCGAGATGAAGTAGTGGATCTTGCCGTCCGTCACGTACTTCTTGAACTGGGCCAGGGTCGGGGACGGGTCGGTGCCGTTGAAGCCGCCGATCGCCATCACCGGCTTGCCGGTGGCCAGTTGGTAGCTCGCGGAGTTCTGGGAACCGATCGCGGCTGCCGCCCAGGTGTAGTCCCCGGCGTTCTTCGACAACAGCGCCTTGGCCTCGGAGCCGACGCTCGCGCCGTTGAGCAGTCCTCCGGCACCTCCGGCACCGCCGCCACCTGCCGTACCGCCCTCGCCCATGCCGCCGCCGGGCATGCCGCCCTGCTGATTCCGGCCCTGGGTGCCGCCGTTGCCCTGCTGGTTCTGGCCGGGGAGGCCGCCGGTGCCGCCCGTCGGGGGCTGACCCGTGCCGCCGCCGGGCATGCCCTGCTGCCCGTTCGCCGTACCGCCGTTGCCGTTCTGCCGGCTCTGGCCGCCGGGGAAACCGCCCCCCGTGCCACCGCCACCGGGACCGCCGCCCCGGCCGCCCATCATGCTCGCCCCGGCCGGACCGGCCGTCACGATGGAGCCGGTGTGCCCGGTGTTCACCGTGGAGAGCGTGTACGCCGTCGGGCCCGCGAGTGCGGCCACGAAGCTCAGTCCGGCGGCCGCGAGGGCGAGCTGCCTGCCCAGCCGGGCCGCGAAGATCAGACCGAGCGCGCCGGTCAGACCGCCGACCAGGACCAGCCACTTGAGCCACGGCAGGTAGTCGGGGGTGCGGTTGAGAAGGACGTATCCCCAGGCCGCGGTCGCGGTGACCGAACCGGCGAGGGTGAGTGCCGCCCACACCCTGCCCCGCTCCGCCCACAGCGCCGTCGCGCCCATGCCGACCACGGCGGCGATGTAGGGGGCCAGGGCCACCGTGTAGTACTGGTGGAAGATGCCGGCCATGTAGCTGAAGACCAGCGCGGTCATCAGTAGCGCGCCGCCCCAGGCGAGGAACGAGGCACGGGTCAGGTCGGTCCGCTTCGCCTTCCGGGTCAGGACGAGGCCGCCCACCAGCAGGATCAGGGCCGCCGGGAGCAGCCAGGAGATCTGGCTGCCGATCTCGGAGTTGAACATGCGGTCCCAGCCGGTCTCGCCCCACTGCCCGGTACCGCCGCCCCCGCCCCCGCCGCCGACGCTGCCGGTCTCGTCGCCGTTGATACGGCCGAGCCCGTTGTAGCCGAAGGTCAGCTCGAGGAAGGAGTTGTTCTGCGAGCCGCCGATGTACGGGCGGGAGGACGCGGGCCACAGTTCGACGATCGCGACCCACCAGCCGCCGGCGACGACCATCGCGGCAGCCGAGAGGCCCAGTTGCGTGAACCGCTTGCGGACCGGCACCGGCGCGCAGACCGCGTACAGCACGGCCAGCGGAGGCAGGATCAGGAACGCCTGGAGCGTCTTGGTGAGGAAGGCGAGGCCGACCGCGGCGCCCGCCCACAGGAGCCACTTCGTACGGCCGTCCTCCAGGGCGCGGATCACGCAGTAGACCGTGACGGTCATGAGCAGCGCGAGCAGCGCGTCCGGGTTGTTGAACCGGAACATCAGCGCGGCGACCGGAGTGAGCGCGAGCACGGCGCCGGCGATCAGACCCGCCGCGGCGCTGAACCGGCGGCGCACGGCCGCGTACAGGACGCCGACCGTGGCCACGCCCATCAGTACCTCGGGAACGAGGATCGCCCAGGAGCTGAGGCCGAAGATCCGCACCGAAAGGGCCATCGGCCACAGGGAGGCCGGGGGCTTGTCGACGGTGATGGCGTTGGCCGAGTCGAGCGAGCCGAAGAAGAGGGCCTTCCAGCTCTGGCTGCCGGCCTGCACGGCCGCGGAGTAGAAGGAGTTGGCGTATCCGGAGGCACTCAGGCCGTACAGGTACAGCACCGCGGTGGCGAGCAGCAGGCCGAGGAAGGCGGGACGCGCCCAGCGGGGGTCCTCGGGCCGGCCTCTCCAGACCCGCCGGAAGAGGGGCTGCCGGGGCTCGCCGGACTCGGGGGCGGCCATCGGCGGGGCATGCTCCGGGGGCGGCGCCGAGGCGGACGGCCCCCAGGCGTGACCGGAGGTGCTGACGGCGCCACCGGTGCCGGTGCCGGTCTCGGTGCTCGTACCGGCGCTGAAACCGGTACCGGCGCTCGTGTCGGGCTGTGTCGTCATCGCGCGTTCCTCGGATCGTGATCGTGCGGGCGCACTGCCTGCAACTGCATGGTCGAATCCCGCCAGGAGTGCTCCGCGGCCTCGTCGGCGCGGAACCTGTCGGTGTCGTGGTGGGAGGAGGGTGCCGTCATGCGCTGCGGCAGCGGGGGATGGGCGTCCTGCCGTGCCCCCGGCGTGCCGAACGGCGGGGACGGCTGGTGCGAGGCCACCACCGGGGACGGCGACGGCGTCCCGCTCTGCCGGTCGGGGAAGACCCAGGCGCGGAAGAGCAGGAAGCGCAGCACGGTCGCCGCGAGGTTGGCGGCGATGAGCACCGCCAGTTCGGTGGAGTGCCCGGGATCGCTCGTCGCGGCGTTGAGCGCGGCGAGCGATCCGCTGGTCAGGGCGAGCCCGATGCCGAAGACGACCAGGCCCTGCGCCTGGTGCCGGACAGCGCCGCCCCGGCCGCGGACCCCGAAGGTGAGCCGCCGGTTGGCCGCCGTGTTGGCGACCGCCGACACGAGCAGCGCGAGCGCGTTGGCGACCTGCGCCCCGGAGAAGGAGCGGAAGACGCTGTAGAGCAGCAGGTAGAAGAGGGTGGACAGGCCGCCCACGACGCAGAAGCCGACGAGCTGGCGGGCCAGTCCCTTGGGTACGTCGGTCAGTTCGCGGTCGCGCGGGTCGTCCCCGAAGGGCCGGGCGAGCCGGTCGAGGGAGAGCGAGCCGGTGGCCAGTGCGCGTCCCACCCGCCACACGCCCTTCAGGTCGTCCGTCGCGGTCTTCACGATGTTGACGGTCGAGTCCGGGTCGTCGACCCAGTCGACCGGGACCTCGTGGATGCGCAGCCCGGCCCGCTCGGCCAGGACCAGCATCTCGGTGTCGAAGAACCAGCCGGTGTCCTCGATGAGCGGCAGCAGGACCTGGGCGACATCACGGCGGATCGCCTTGAAGCCGCACTGCGCGTCCGAGAAGCGGGCCTGGAGCGAGCCGCGCAGGATCAGGTTGTAGGCGCGGCTGATGAACTCCCGCTTGGCTCCCCGCACCACACGCGAGGAGCGGGACAGCCGCGAGCCGATCGCGAGGTCCGAGTGGCCGGAGATCAGCGGGGCGACCAGCGGAAGCAGGGCGTTCAGATCGGTGGACAGGTCCACGTCCATGTACGCGAGGACCGGCGCGTCGGACGCCGACCACACGGTCCGCAGCGCCCGGCCGCGGCCCTTCTGCTCCAGCCGGAAGGACCTGACCTCCGGGATCCGTGCCGCCAGCCCGGCCGCCACGAGCGGGGTGCTGTCCGTGGACGCGTTGTCCGCCACCGTGATGCGGAACGTGTACGGGAACGTGCGCCTGAGGTGGTCGTGCAGTCTGAGGACGCATGGCTGGAGGTCCTTCTCCTCGTTGTAGACGGGGATCACGACGTCCAGGACAGGCGTTCCCGCGTCCGCGGCCGGGAGGTGCTCCCGCGCCGGCAGGTTGCCGGGAGAAGGTTCGGTTCGCATGGAACCGACTCTCGTCAAGCGCGCTGTTGCACCCATGTGCTGGTGCTGTGCTGTGCCTGTGAGTGCTGTTGCCAGGACGTTTCGGGGGCGAGAGCGGGCAGATGCAGGGTGAACACCGTCCTTCCGGGGACGCTGTCCACCGTCACCGCGCCCCCGTGGGCGGCCGCGACGGCCTGCACGATGGCGAGCCCGAGACCGGTCGACCCGGAGGCGCGCGAGCGCGACGAGTCGCCTCGCGCGAACCGCTCGAAGACGCGTGGCAGCAGATCGGGCGGAATGCCGGGGCCGTCGTCCTGGACGTCCACGCACAGCCACGGCCCGTGCCGGTGCACCCGCGCGGTGACGGTCGTCCCCGGTGGGGTGTGCGTGCGGGCGTTGGCGAAGAGGTTGACCATGACCTGCTGCACGCGCGCGGCGTCCGCCGACACCAGCGCGGGCTCCTCGGGCAGTTCGAGCCGCCAGTTGTGGCTGCGCCCGGCGGCCCGGGCGTCGCTCACGGCGTCGATCACCAGGGGTACGAGGTCGGTCTGCTCGCACTGCAGCGGCCGCCCGGCGTCGAGGCGGGCGAGCAGCAGCAGATCCTCCACGAGCAGCGTCATCCGGCCGGCCTCGGACTCGATCCGTCCGAGCGCGTGCCGGGTGTCGGGCCCGGTCTCCTCGCGGCCGCGTCTGGTCAGCTCGGCGTACCCGCGGATGGAGGCCAGCGGGGTGCGCAGCTCGTGACTGGCGTCGGCGACGAACTGGCGTACGCGCATCTCGCTCTGCTGCCGCGCGTGCAGCGCGCCGTGGATGTGGTCGAGCATGCGGTTGAGCGCCGCTCCGACCTGTCCGACCTCGGTGTGCGGATCGGCCTCGGACTCCGGCACCCGCTCGTAGAGGGTGACCTCGCCGGTGTGCAGGGGGAGTTCGGAGACCCGGGTGGCGGTCGCGGCGACCTTGCGCAGGGGGCGCAGGGCGATGGTCACGATGGCCGCGCCCGCGAGGGAGGCCGCCGCGAGACCCGCGCCGGTGACGCTGATCTCGACGTAGATCAGCGTGGTGAGGGTGTTGGTGACATCGTCGGTCGGGAGCGCCACGTAGAAGGCGCCGTTCCGGCCCACCTGGTACTGCACGCGGTACTCGCCCCGGCCGGGGATCTCCACGGTGTGGGCGTGTCCGTCCTTCTCGACGGAGGCGAGGGTGGCGAGCTGGCTCGCGCCGAGCTTGAGCGGGGTGGGCTGCTTGACCCCGCTGGAGTCCTTCTTCCCCACGCTGACTATGCCCTCGGTGACTTTGCCGTTCGTCACGGTCGCGCCGATGGCGCCCATGGCCTGCCCCCGGAGCACGAACTCCAGGGGATCCTTGTCGATGCCGTCGTCGCTCGGGGGGTGCACGGATCCGCCGCCGGACGGGCCGCCCACGGGGGCGCCCGCCGGGCCGCCCGCCGCACGCATGGCCGCGTCGGCGACGTTGTTGTCGAGCTGGTCGTACAGGTGCGTGCGCAGCGCGATCGTGGTCACGGTGCCGATCACCGCGCACACGACGGCGATCAGCGCGACGGACCCGACGACGAGCCGCGTCCGAAGGGTGCGCGGCTGTCGTCCCCGCCTCTTCTGTGCCCGCGGCCGTCGTCGTCCGCTCATGAGGTCGCGGGCTTGATCAGGTAACCGGCCCCACGCCGGGTGTGGATCATCGGCTCCCGCCCGGCGTCGATCTTCCGGCGCAGATACGAGATGTAGAGCTCGACCACGTTGGCCTGACCGCCGAAGTCGTACGACCACACGCGGTCGAGTATCTGCGCCTTGCTCAGCACGCGGCGCGGGTTGCGCATCAGGAAGCGCAGCAGCTCGAACTCGGTCGCGGTGAGGTGGATGTTCTCCCCGCCGCGCGACACCTCGTGGCTGTCCTCGTCCAGGGCGAGGTCCCCGACGACGAGCACGGACTCCGACCGCCGGTCGGCGGCGCCGGAACGCCGGATCAGACCGCGCAGCCGGGCCACGACCTCCTCCAGGCTGAACGGCTTGGTGACGTAGTCGTCGCCACCGGCGGTGAGGCCGGCGATACGGTCCTCGACCGCGTCCTTCGCGGTCAGGAACAGCACCGGGACGTCGGGCTGCTCGCGGCGGAGCCGGCCGAGCACCGTCAGGCCGTCCATGTCGGGCAGCATCATGTCGAGCACCACGGCGTCGGGCCGGAACTCGCGCGCGGTCTGCACCGCGCCCGTTCCGTCACCCGCGCTGCGGATCTGCCAGCCTTCGTAGCGAAGGGCCATGGACAGCAGCTCGGTGATCGACAGCTCGTCGTCCACCACAAGCACGCGGACGGGGCTCCCGTCCGGCCTCAGCAGTTCGGTGCGCCCCTGGGGCGAGGTCGTGGTCATAGCGAACACCTTGGTGGGCCCCGCTGAGAGCATCCTTTCGCCAACCTGTGATTTCCCTGAGAAACGCACAGGTGCCTCTCAGGGAACTGCTGGGTAGCGCTTTCCGGCACCTGGCGCGGGCCGAAGCCCTCAGGCGTCGCGCAGGCCGAAGAGGCGGGCGCCGTTCTCGTAGCAGACCGCTCGCAGCCAGTCGTCCCCCAGACCGAGCCGTCGCAGCGCGTGCAACTGGTGGACGTAGGGGTACGGGATGTTCGGGAAGTCCGTGCCGAGGAGCACCCGGTCCCCGAGGTCCGTGAGACGGGGCAGGAGTCCGGGCGGGAACGGCGCCAGCCGCTCGCTGAAGTCGGTGAACGCCATGGTCGTGTCGAGCCGCACCCCGTCGTGGCGCTCGGCGAGCCCGAGGAAGTCCTCGTACTCGGGCATCCCCATGTGCGCGAAGACGAACCGCAGCCGGGGATGCCGGCGCAGGACGGCCGCGGCCGGTGCCGGGCCGGTGTACTTGCCCGGCGAGGGCCCCGATCCGCAGTGGATCACCACGGGGATCCCCGCCTCGGCGAGCAGCCCCCAGGCCGGGTCGAGGAGCTCGTCCGCCGGGTCGTACGCCCCCACCTGGACGTGCGCCTTGAAGACGCGCGCGCCCGCCTCCACCGCCTCGCGTACGTACCGCTCGACGTCCGGCTCGGGGAAGAGCGTCGAGGTGTGCAGGCAGTCCGGCGTCCGGCGGGCGAAGTCGACGGCCCAGGAGTTGAGCCACTCGGCCATGCCGGCCTTGTGCGGATAGAGCATCGCCGTGAAAGCGCGTACGCCGAACTCCCGGATCAGCGCCAGCCGTTCGTCCTCGTCCGCGCGGTAGGCGATCGGCCACTCGATGCCGCCGGTGAGCTCACCGAGTCCGTCGAAGTAGTCCCACACCTTGCGCAGCACCCGTTCGGGCATGAAGTGCGTGTGGACGTCGACGAGCCCGGGCAGCCCGAGCTCCTGCCAGAAGCCCCGCACGTCCCGCGCCTCGTCCCGCATGTCCGCGTCCACGGTCGCGTCGCCCGCCGCGCCCTCCCGGTCAGACGTCGGCACGCTCGAACCCGTGGCTCCGCTCGACCTTGGCGATGTGCAGGGTGTAGCGCTCGTACCACTCGGCACGGCCGCGCCGCTGTGCCGCCCGGTGCTCGGCGTGCGCGCTCCACTCCTTGATGGCGTCCTCGTCCCGGAAGTACCCGACGGTGATGGCCAGTCCGCCCGGTGTCCGCGCGTAGTCCATCCCCAGAAAGCCCGGGATCTCCTTGACCAGCTCGTCCATGCGCTCGGCGGTCTCCCCGTACCCGCTGTCGCCCTCCGTCCTCATGGAGGTGAACACGGCGGCGTAGTAGGGAGTCTCGAAGGCCGCGACAGGCGCGGGAGAGTGATCGCTCATGTCCGCCACTCTCCTTCCGGGCGCGCCCCGTCGTCCAGCGTCTTTCCGAACGGGATCCGAAAGGGATCGAAGTCTTGACCTTCCCGCCCGCCGCCCCGCCGCACGCTCTTGGGCGCCCCCTCTCCCCTTTCTCTTCCCGCCCTTCAGAACAGCCCGTCCTGAACGCCGGCGTCCGGCGGTGGCAACTCCCGTACGGGGAAGGTGATTCCGGAGCCCTGGTCCGTGTCCGTGGCCGCGACCCCGGTCAGGTCCCACCCCGTCATCAGCCGGGTGTCGAGGACGACGACTCCCCGCCCGGTGAGGAGGTGCAGATCGGGACCCGCGGCAGCGCACAGCTCGCCTGCCACGGAGCCGCCCGCGGCCAGTTCGCGCACGACCGCCTGCGCGGGCGGCAGCCCGGCGAGCCCGAACAGGTCCGTGTGGTCCACGGGCTCGAAGGGGGCGCGCGCGAGCGACTCGGGCCAGCCGTCGAGATCGCCGGCCCGCGTGTGCAGCTCCCGGATCTCGGCGACGCGCTCCCCGGCCCCCGGCAGCACCGCGCGCACCGCCCGCTTGCCGGCGTACGGAATCCGGTCCGGCACCCCGAGCGCGGCGCGCAACAGTTCCTCGGCCCGGCGCGCCGCCATCAACGGCCCCTGCCCCAGCCAGGTGAAGGTGACGGCACCCTGCTCCAGGAGTCGGACGGAACCCCGCTCGGCCCGGGTGATCCCCACCTTGACCAGGCCGGGCCCGAACCACGCGAGATACACGCGGTACGGCCGGGGGTCATCGGCCAGCGTGTCGGCGGCCACGGAGTGCGCGCGGTCCAGGCGCGCGCACTCCTCGCACCGGGCGCCCGTGCCGCGCGGCGACACGACGGCCCGCACGGGACACGCGTTCCCCCGAGCCCCCACGCAGGTCCGCACACCCCCGTCCACGACACCGAACGCGATCCGCCGCCCCCGGACCAGCGCACTGGTCCGCCCCCCGCCCCACGCCAGCACGGCCCCGTCCCCCGACCACCGCACCCCCGAACACACCCACACCCGCCGCACACAACGACAGTAGAGGTCCCCACTGACAAAGACCCTGACCTGCGGGAACACTCCCGGGACGCACAGGTCTGCGGCAGCCGTCGGCTACTTGGCCGGGCTGATGGCGACGATGCGGTGGTTGGGGGTCATGACGACCGAGAGCTTGACGGTGCCGCCTCCCCGGCCCCAGGTCAGGGTGACGAGGGCCTCGGTGGAGTCGCCCTTGCTCTTCTCGGTCACCGACCAGCGGGCCGGGATGCTCTGGGCGCGCAGGACGCCGTCCGCGTGGTTCGTGCGCTCCCAGGCCGCGAGCCGCTTGCTGAACGCGGGGTCCAGGTAATGGGCGCGCAGGTCGTTCATCAGCTTGGTGGAGGGGTCGGAATCGTTCTGGGCGTCGATGTAGGCGCCGTAGAAGTCGGCGATGCCGGTCAGGGCGTCGCCGGTCTTGCCGCTCACCGTCCGCGGGGTGGCGGCGGCCGCCTGGGCGGAGCGGTGCGGCGCGCCGGCCTGGGAGGCGTGCGCCGAGACGCCGAGCCCCAGGCCCAGGGCGAGGCCCGCGGTGACGGCGGCGATGCGGCGGAGGCCGCGGCGTCCGGTGGTGTTGCCGTGCATGGTGTGTCCCTCGTTCCGGTTCGGTGTACGTCGTCGCAGGGGTCCCGCCGGCGCCCCGTCGAGGGTGCGTCCGGCCATGGGGGTCCCGTGGACGAGTGCGTGGTCTGGATGCCGCTCCCCTGAACAGGCCGGCCGGTCGGGCCGTACCGCTGGTGGCGACACCAAGAGCATCGGCGGCCCTGGGAAGCCGCGGCAATCACCGCCGCCGGATCCGCAACGGTGGAACCATCCCAGGGCCGTTGACGTGCAGAGAAGTGGGTCCCCTGGGATGCCGTTCCGGG
This sequence comes from Streptomyces sp. NPDC005070, assembly GCF_053600395.1. Taxonomy (NCBI): domain Bacteria; kingdom Bacillati; phylum Actinomycetota; class Actinomycetes; order Kitasatosporales; family Streptomycetaceae; genus Streptomyces; species Streptomyces sp. NPDC005070. The sequence goes on from NZ_JBSFZS010000126.1 coordinate 9,507, forward strand.
ACGGGACGGACCGATACGAGCGGAGGTGGGCACGGGCCATGGCCGCGGCCGACGACGACGTGACGAGGTTCGCGGAGCTGCTGGCGCGCCTCAAAGCCCGTACGGATCGCAGCTACGCGGCCCTGGCCCGGCGCCTGGACATGAACGCCTCCACGCTGCACCGCTACTGCGCGGGTGAGGCGGTGCCGCTGGACTTCGCCGTGGTGGAGCGGTTCGCCGCGCTGTGCGGAGCCTCGCCCCAGGAGCGCGTGGAGTTGCACCGCCTGTGGATCCTGGCAGTCGCGGAGCGAAGGCGCTCCCGCCCGACCGCCGCCCAACCGCGTCCGACGTCCGCGCGCGAACCGAGCGTCTCCGAACGCGGTTCGGAGGGCCGTTCGGAGGGCGGGGTGAACGGCGGCGCGGAAGGCGGCTCGACGGGGCCAGGCGGAACTCCGGAACGCCGGGCCCCACCCACACCGCACTCGAGCCCCACACCCCTCGCTCTGTCCGCGCCCCCCGCGAGCCCCGGCCCCCTCGCCTCATCCGCCTCATCCGCCCCGGACGCGGCGGCCCCGCACCCCGCGCCGGACGGATCGGACCGGTCGAACGGGCCGGACGGGCCGAAGGCGTCACCCGCACCGGATATGGCACCCGGAATCCCGGGACCGGGCGAGCCGTCCTCCCACTCCTGGTACCGGCGGCGGCCGGCAGTCGTGTCAGCCGTCCTCAGCGGCGTGTTCCTCCTGACCGCCGCCGGGTTCGCGGTGTTCTCCACGTTCCCGGGGTTCCCGGCGCACGGTTCGCCCGGCGGCACCACCACCCCGCGCAGCGGTCAGGCGGTGTCGACCGCCGACGCCTCGGCCGGGCCGTCGGACCAGACCCTCCCGTTCACCTGGACCGTGAACTCCCATGTGTGGGAAGAGGACTGCGGCCACGACTACGTCATCACCAAACCCCCGGGCCAGGTCCCGCCGCCCCCGCCCGCCGAGGACGCCGAGGTGTGGGCCAACGCCCAGGACGCGGCGCACGGCGGGGAGACGAACGTGCGGGTGTCGGTGCGGGGGCGCAGCTCGGCCGGCGTCGTCCTGGAGGCCCTGCACGTCCGGGTCGTGCGCCGTGCCGCGCCCCCCGGCGCCGGAGCCTTCGTCTACGACACGGCCCTGGGCTGCGGCGGGAACATCAAGCCCAGGTCCTTCGCGGTGAATCTCGACGCGCACACCCCCGTCCCCCGGGCCGTGGCCGGCAGCAAGGGGGACGAGACACTGCCGGCGAGGCGCCTCCCGTACCGGGTCTCCGTGGAGGACCCGGAGGTACTGCTCGTCAAGGCGGGGACCGAGCACTGCGCGTGCGACTGGTACCTCGAACTCGACTGGTCCTCGCAGGGCACCACCGGCACGATCCGGATCGACGACCACGGCCGCCCCTTCCGCACCTCCGGAATCGCGGGGCTCCCGCTCTACCGGTACGCCGATTCGCCCGGCCGCTGGATCCCGGAGCCCGCGCGGGACTGAGCCGTCTTTTCCGTTACGGCCTGGAAGGCCCGCCCCGACCGAACCGCTCACGGTGTGTTCAAGGTTGGGCCCGCCGCCCTTACAGCCGTTCTTCGCCCGTCCCGCAGACCGCGATCACAACCTGACGTGCGCCCTACGGGGTGGTGTGTCATCTGTAGGAGGGAAGTTGGGTGGCGTCATGCACCAGGCCGAGGAACCGAGAGTCGCCTGCAACCGCCAGCAGTTCCTTCCCTGTGATCGGGGAGGAACCCGAGGTGCCCACGCCCGGGAAAACGGTGAGTACGACATCGCTGTTCGCGTAGACGAAGCCGACCGCGGTGGACAGGACATCAGGCGATCTGAAGAACAAGCGAAGCGACGTGGCCTTGGTAGTGCCCGGCAGAGTGACGTTCTCACAGCTTCCCCCCTTGATGAGGTTCCGGGAGCATGGCCTTGGGCCGGGGCCACCGTCGGAGCGCCGCACGGAGAGGGCGACGTAGAACACCTTGCCGCCTTCTGTCTCGCCTTGGTACTGCCCCTCGTCAAAGTAGACCGGACGGATCAGGCCGACAGTGTCCGGCAGAAGCTGGTCGAGTAGAACTGCCGCCTTCTGCTGGAACTCTGCCCGTCGAGTCCGCTCGACCGCCGTCAGACCCGCCAGTTTCTGCTCCTCCCGAGCCGTCGAATACAGGTGGACCGGTGTGCGGTAGGGCTTCGGCTGGACCGGACCGGGCGACTCACCCGGCGAGGGCGTGACGACCGCGGCGGGACGGACCGTCGAGCGGGCGCCGTCCCCACCGGAAAGCGTCAAGGAGGCGACCACTACCATCCCGGCTGCACAGGCGCTCCCGGCAGCGATCGCGAGACGGGCACGCGCCTTGCGGCGCCGGCCCTGGGTGACCGCGGCAGACACCAAGCCGTGCAGCGAGGGCAGCTCCGACACCGCGCTTTCCATCGCGTCTCGGACCAACAGGGCGCTGTGGCGGTCTTCTTCGGTGCTGTTTGCCTTCATGACGGTTCCTCAGCTCCCCGTGGCGTAGATGTGGGCTTCGCCCAGTTGGGCACGCAGCTTTACCAGAGAGCGAGAGCACTGGCTCTTGACCGTGGATTCGCTGCACCTCAAGAGCTCGGCGACGGACTCGACGCTCTGGTCCTCCCAGTACCGCAACACGACCATGGCCCGTGCTCTGGGGGGCAATCCGGCCAGCGCTGACATCAGCGTCACCCGCAGGTCGGTGTGGTCGGGCGCCGACCGGGGGTCGGGGCGGGAATGAGCCAGCAGGTCCCGCAGCCGCCGGCGACGCTCGGCCAGGTAGGTGCGGGTCAGTACGGTCCTTGCGTAGGCCTCGATGTGGTCGGCCGCACTCGCCCGCCGCCAGTGCTGGAAAAGCTTGGCGAGCGTGGTCTGTGTCAGGTCGCGGGCTGTGTCCGGGTCTCCGCACAGCAGGTATGCGGTCCGGTACAACCATCTCTGGCTCGCCTGTGCGAAGGCCTCGAAGCTCTCGGGCGCCTGGGATCTCTGTGGCGCTTCGGAGCCTCGGCCGTTCTGCGGCATCTGCTCTCCCCTCCGGTCCCTGTCAGGGGCTGTGTCCTGTCACCCCTCTGTAGAGCGCTGCCGCACAGCAAAGGTTGAAACCGAATTTTCGCGCTGTCCTTCACGCACTCTCGGTCCGTACGCCGCGGTCAGGGCCGCAGCGACCACCCCGCACCGGCCGGCGCCTCGGAGAGACGGTGGCCCAGGGCGCGCGGTGGCAGGGGGAAAGCGGGCGGGTGCAGTGTGAGGCCGCGTTGGGCGACGATCCCAAAGAGGAGATCTTGTAGTCGGGCGCTCTGATGACGTCGTCGGCACGGCCGACGTAGGCGTTGATGTCACCCGCTGATGTCAAAGGCCCCGCCGGTTCAACCGGCGGGGCCTTTGATCTGTGTGCACTCGGCAGGATTCGAACCTGCAACCTTCTGATCCGTAGTCAGATGCTCTATCCGTTAAGCTACGAGTGCTTGTTCTGTTTTTGTTCTTGTCTTCGCTTCCCGGGCTTTTGCCCCGCTCGCGGCGACAGGAAGAACATTACATGACTGCCGCCGCCATGTGAAATCCATTTGCCTCACCGCTTGTGAGCTGGGCAAACGTGCTTCTGGGCGCTCGTGGACGGCCTGGACGCCGGCACGCTCGGCGACTCTCGTGGACCCCTGGAACGCCGAAACCCCGGTCCAGTGGACCGGGGTTTCGGATCTTCGCGCGGAGGCGGAGGGATTTGAACCCTCGATGGGATTGAAGTCCCAAACCGCATTAGCAGTGCGGCGCCATAGACCGGACTAGGCGACGCCTCCCGCACAACCCCTCACGCGAGCGCGAGTGGTGCTGCAGATGATGACACAGACGAGCGCGGTGTCACCAATCGCCCCCCACGGTACTAGGCGGATACGCCGCACTGCAAAGCCCCCGCGAACACGCAACCGGGCGGGTCGCCCCGCGTTAGGCAGGTCATGTTGCGCCGACTGCTTCTCACCGCCGCCGTGTCAGCCTCCGCCGCGCTCTCCTCGGTGCCCGGCGCCGTCGCCGGGACACTCTCCGACGCCCCCGGCGTGTCCCCCCTGCCGGCGGCGTCCCCCTCCGGATCCTCCGCCGCGTTCACCGCCGGACGGTCGTCGCTGTTCCCCGCCGGGACGCCGTCCGCGCGGGCCGTCGCCGCCGCGTACGGCGTCGTCCTGCCGGCGCTCATGCCCCCGCCGGCCCGTCCGGAGGACTCCTCCGACCGGCTGACCGTCACCGTCGACGGCGTGGGCGGCGGCGCGGACGGGACGTTCGAGCTGGACTGCCACCCCGCCGGCGGCACCCATCCGCGCGCGGCGGAAGCCTGCGACCGGCTGGACCGGATGACCACCTGGGGAAAGGACACCTTCGCCCCGGTGCCGCCGGACGCCCTGTGCACGATGGTCTACGGGGGGCCGGCCACCGCGCATGTCACCGGAACCTGGGCGGGGCGCCCCGTCGACGCGCGCTACGACCGCGCGAACGGGTGCGAGATCTCGCGCTGGAACGCCCTCGTGCCCGTCCTTCCCGGCGCCCGCTCCTAGAAGAGGGGCCGAGGACACGGCGGAGTCACAGTGATCTCACGGTGCTCTCACGGTTCCGTACGGTGAAATGCGTGGTCACAGGTTCTACGCCGCTTCTGCGTCTCATATGTGTGCGACCTCCCTCTCATCCGGCATCGCGAGCGCAACCTCTGCCCGTAGACTCCCTCGCGTGACACGCCGCGGGCCGGTTGGCAAGATGGCCTCCGCGGTCGGCAAGGTGCGGTAACAGGGAGGAAGCGTCTCGTGAGCAGCAGGCCATCCCGAGGCGCTGCTCGCCTCGCAGCCATACTGGACGCGTTGCCGGATGCGCTGGTCCTGGTCAACGCCAACGGGACCGTCGTCAACGCCAACACGATCGCCCTGGAGGCCTTCGAGACCCCGGGCACGGCTCTGGTGGGCCGCGGGCTCCTCGATCTGCTTCCCGAGTTCGACTCGAAGCTGATCCCCGGCTCGATGCGGCGCCCCGACAGCACCGACGAGCGCGGGCGGACCAAGCCGACCCGGATGATCGCGCGGCGGACCGACGGCTCGGAGTTCCCGGTCGAGGTCACCAGTGCGAATCTGGAGAGCGGCCAGCAGGCCTACGACAACTACGGCCCCCTCCCCGACGAGCTGCTCATGCTCGTCGTGCGCGACCTGTCGGGCACCGTCGACACCGAGGCCGAGCTCGCGCGTTCGCAACGCCAGACCGAGATGATCCTGCGCGCGGCGGCCGAGGGGGTCGTCGGGACGGACACCGACGGCCGGGTCGTTCTCGTCAACCCCGCCGCCGCCCAGATCCTCGGATACCGGGCCAGCGATCTCGGCGGCAGGGAACTGCACACCCTGATCCTGCACTCGCGGGCGGACGGCGAGCCCTTCCCCTACGCGGATTCGCCGCTCGCCGACACGCTGCGTTCCGGGCGCAAGCACCGGGTGCGCGGCCAGGTGCTGTGGTCGAAGTCCGGGGACAAGGTCCCGGTCGACCTGACGACCTCTCCGGTGCGCGACGGGGAGCAGCTCGTCGGTGCCGTCATGACCTTCACCGACCGGCGCCCGTACGACACCCTGGTCGAGGAGAAGGCGGCGGCCGACACCCGGCACGCCGAGGAGCTGGAGCGGATCGGCGAGGAGCACGCCGCCGAGCTGGCGGAGCTGCGTGAGCGGCACACCGCCGAGCTCACCGGGCTGACCGAGGGGCACGAGGAGGAACTCGCCGCCGGCGAGGACCGGTACGCGGCGCTCGGCGAACGGGAGAAGGACCGCTTCGAGGCGCTGGCCGCCCGGCACGATCAGCTGCTCGCCGTCCTCGGCCACTCCCTGCGCGGCCCCCTCGACCAGCTCCGCGGCGAACTCGCCAAGCTCGCCGCCGACGACGCCGGGCAGCTCTGGCCCGAGGCCAACCAGGTGCTCCACCACCTCTCGGCCGGTTATGCGCGGATCACGACGCTCGTCGACAACGTCCTCGGCTACCAGCGGCTGGACGCGGGCATCGAGACGATCTTCCGTACGAACGTGATGCTCGACGCCGTGGTCGCGGCCGGTGTCGAAGGTGCCGTCGACCTGATCGGGCCCGGACGCGTGCAGTTCGCCGTGCACGCGCCGCCCATCGAGGCCGAGGTCGACCCGCAGCGTCTCGCGCGCGCCCTCGCCCACCTCGTCGCGGACGTCGCGGGCGTCGACGCGACCGGCAACGCTCCGGTGTCGGCGGGCGGTTACATGGACAACACGGTCGTCGTGGCGGCGGCCCAGCGCGGCGAGGTCGTCCGTATCGAGGTGCGCGGGCCGTACGCCGGGGGAGACCCGGTGCACGAGCCGATCGTGCGCGGGATCGTGCGCGCGCACGGCGGTGTGCTCCAGACGCACGAGGTGCCGGGGATGAGCGGCAGCGCGTACGTCCTGGAGGTGCCCATCGGCGGCGGGGCGGGCGCGGTCCCGTTCGACGCCGTGGCGCCCGTCGGCGCCGAGGTCGCCCTTCCCGAGCCGGCCACGCAGCAGAGCGGTGGCCGGCGGCGGGCCCGGCGTGCCTCGACGGACGCCTTCCTGGAGAGCGAGGAGCCGGGGGAGTCCGGTGCGAACGCCGTCGAGGCGGCGGGCGCGACCGCTCCCACCGGGCGCCGTCGCCGGCGTGCCGCGGAGGAGCAGGCGGCGGGCGAGCCGCCGGTTCCCGCGCAGGAGCAGCAGGGCGACGGCTCCGAGGACGGCTCCGGCGGTACCGGACGACGTCGTGGCCGGCCCAGCCCCGCCGAGGGCACGGGCGACGCCCCGGGCGCGCCCGACGGGGTGGCCGAGGGCGCGGTCGTGATGGCGGGCGAGCACGGGGCGGGAACCGCGGCCGTGGGGTCCGGGCTGGGCGGGACGGTGCCTCCGCAGGGGGTGCCGGTGCCCTCCGGACGGCGTGCGCGCCGGGACGGCGAGCAGAACGCGCTGCCGGCGGCGCCCGCCGCCGCGGCCCCGGCCGACGGTCCCGAAGAGGACGACGGCACCGTCGACGAGGCGGGCCGGCCGACCGGGCGGCGCCGCCGTGCGCTGGCCGCGGCGGCCGAGCGTGCCGCCGCGCAGGAGACGGGCGCCCGTGCGGTGTTCGCGCTGCCGCCGGCGGAGGCCGACCGTTCGCCGGAGTACGTCCAGGCCGCGGCGCAGGCGCAGGCCGCGCAGGAACAGGCCGCCGAGGCCCACGCGGCCGAGGTCCAGGCCGCGCGGGCGCAGGTGGCCCAGGCGGCGCAGGACCAGGTGCAGGCCCAGGTCGCGCTGGCCCAGCAGCCCGACGGCCGCCACGACGCGATGCGGCACGACCCCGACGACGATCACACTCCGGCGCAGCCGCACCCGGTCGCCGCCCCGACGGGCCGCCGACGCGCCCGTCAGCTCGCCGAAGGCGCGCCCGAAGCGGCGCCCGGTGCACCCGTGCAGGCACTCCCGGCGCAGGGCGTCCCCGGACAGTCGGTACCCGCGCAGGGCGTTCCCGGACGTCCGGTGCCCGCGCTCGGGCAGGCCGTTCCGGCGCAGGGCGTTCCCGGGCAGCCGGTTCCCGCGCTCGGGCAGGCCGTTCCGGCGCAGGGGCTTTCCGCGCAGGCCGTCCCGGTCGGCGCGGCCACCGGTCAGCCGGTTCCCCCCGGCCTGTCCGCCGTCGCCGCGCAGGGTTCCGCGCCCGCTCCGGCGGCCCGGCCCTGGCCCGACGCGAACACCCCCGGCGCCGGCGCGCAGCCCGCGCTCCCGGCGGCGAACGGGGCGACCCCCGCCCCGCTCCCCCCGGAGCGTCCGGCCGCGCGGGTCGCCCAGCCGCTGCCCGCCGAGGCGACGCCCGCGTCCGCCGCCGCCGACCCCAACTCGACGCAGGGCCGTGCCATAAGCGTGCGCACGCTCGGCCAGGGCGTCCCGTTCGCCCGTCAGGCCCCGGCGGCCCATCCGGGCAGCGGCGTCCAGGCCCCGACTCCTCCCCCGCACGCGACGAACGGCGCGGGCCGCCGCCGCAAGCTCGGCACTCCGCCCGAGCCCGCCGCCGAGCGCCCGGAGACCGCCGCGCGCGCTCTTCCGCAGGGCGCGCCCGGTGCCGGACCCCGGCTGCCCGGTACCACCGAGGGCGCGGGACGGTCCTACGCCATAGGAGCGCCGGACGAGAACGCCGCCGAGGGCCCCGAGCCGCTCGACGGTCCCGGCGGTGCCGTCGAGGTCGCCGATCCGCCGCAGCCGCGGCCCGTGGACGACGAACTGCCCCCGGAGCCGCTGGACAACCCGCGGCGGCTGCTCGTATGGCCGGCGCCCGACGCCGCCACCCAGCAGGCGCTGAGCGACCGCGGCTACCGGCCGGTCATCGTGAACTCGCGCGAGGAGGTCGACGCGCAGATCGCCGCGTTCCCCGCGGCGCTGTTCGTCGACCCGCTGACCGGCCCGATCACCCGCACGGCGCTGCAGTCGCTGCGCCAGGCCGCCGTGGCGGCGGAGGTTCCCGTCCTGGTGACGGCCGGACTCGGACAGGCGACGCGCGAGGCGGCGTACGGCGCCGACCCCGCCGTACTCCTGAAGGCGCTCGCGCCGCGCGACTCCGAGCAGCACCCGCCGCGCGTGCTGCTCATCGAGGAGCACGCGGAGATCGCGCTCGCGCTGACGGCGACGCTGGAGCGGCGCGGGATGCAGGTCGCGCGCGCCTCGACGGATGAGGACGCGGTCACGCTGGCCGCGCAGATGCGGCCGAACCTCGTGGTGATGGACCTGTTGCAGGTACGGCGCCGACGGGCCGGGATCGTCGACTGGCTGCGTGCGAACGGGCAGTTGAATCGCACACCGCTCGTCGTCTACACCGCCGCCGTCGACGCGTCCGAACTGCCGCGACTGGCGGCGGGGGAGTCGGTGCTGTTCCTCGCCGAGCGCTCGACGAGCGATGAGGTCCAGGACCGGATCGTCGACCTCCTGGCCCGCATCGGCACCAACTAGGGCCGTACGAGCCGTCGTACGAACCGTCGTACGACCGCGCCGTAGGGCCCCCGCGCCCGTACGACCATGAACACGCGCAGGCCGGGCGGGGATCCCTGGGGCTCCCCGCCCGGCCTGCGTGCTCAGGTCGTCCGGGTCAGAGCTTGGTCACGTCCAGGCTGCCCTCGGCGTACCGCTTGCGGATCACCTTCTTGTCGAACTTGCCGACGCTCGTCTTCGGGACGGCCTCGACGATCGACCAGCGCTCGGGGAGCTGCCACTTGGCGATCCTGCCCTCTTCGGCGAGGAAGGCGCGCAGAGTCTCGAAGTCGGCGGCGGAGCCCTCCTTCAGGACGACGGTGGCCAGCGGGCGCTCGCCCCACTTCTCGTCGGGGACGGCCACGACCGCGGCCTCGGTCACGTCCGGGTGGGACATGAGGGCGTTCTCCAGGTCGACCGAGGAGATCCACTCGCCGCCCGACTTGATGACGTCCTTGGCGCGGTCGGTGAGGGTCAGGAAGCCGTCCGGGCTGATCGTGCCGACGTCACCGGTCTTGAGCCAGCCGTCCTCGCTGAACTTGTCGGCGGGGCGCAGCGGTTCCCCGTCGTTGCCGCCGTAGTAGGCACCGGCGATCCACGGCCCCCGGACCTCCAGCTCGCCCGCGGACTCGCCGTCCCACGGGAGCCGTTCGCCGCCGGGGCCGGTGAGACGGGCCTCCACGCCCGCCGGGAAGCGGCCCTGGGTGAGGCGGTAGGCGAACTCCTCCTCCGTGCCCACCGCGTGGGCCGGCGGGCGGGCGACGGTGCCGAGCGGGGAGGTCTCGGTCATGCCCCAGGCGTGGCTGACCCGCATGCCCAGATCGTCGAAGGCGGCCATGAGCGAGGGCGGACAGGCCGAGCCGCCGATCGTCACCTGGGTGAGGGAGGAGACGTCACGGGGCTTGGCGGTCAGTTCGGCGAGCAGTCCCTGCCAGATCGTCGGGACGGCGGCGGCGTGCGAGGGCCGCTCGCTCTCGATCATCTCGGCGAGCGGCGCGGGCTGGAGGAAACGGTCCGGCATCAGCATGTTGATGCCGGACATGAAGGTCGCGTGCGGCAGGCCCCAGGCGTTGACGTGGAACTGCGGGACCACGACGAGGGTCGTGTCGTGGTCGGTGAGCCCCATCGACTGGGCCATGTTCACCTGCATGGAGTGCAGGTAGATCGAACGGTGGGAGTACACCACGCCCTTCGGGTCCCCGGTGGTCCCGGAGGTGTAGCACATGGCCGCGGCCTGGCGTTCGTCGATCTCCGGCCAGTCGAAAACGTCCGGCTTCCCTGCGAGCAGTTCCTCGTAGTCGTGCACCCGCACGCCCGTCCCGTCGAGCACCGAACGGTCGCCGGGGCCCGAGACCACCACGTGCTCCACCGTCGGGAGCTGGGGGAGGAGCGGCGCGAGGAGCGGGAGCAGCGAACCGTTGGCGATGACGACGCGATCGGCTGCGTGGTTGACGATGAAGACGAGCTGCTCGGCCGGGAGGCGGAGGTTCAGGGTGTGCAGCACGGCGCCCATGGAGGGGATCGCGTAGTACGCCTCGACGTGCTCGGCGTTGTTCCACATCAGGGTCGCGACGCGCTCGTCGCCCGTCACCCCGAGGTCGTCACGCAGGGCGTGGGCGAGCCGGTGCGCGCGCCGGCCGGCCTCGCGGAAGCTGCGGCGGTGCGGTTCGGCCTCGCCCGTCCAGGTCGTGATCTGCGACCCTCCGTGCACCAGCGCCCCGTGCTCCAGAATGCGGGTCACAGTCAGCGGTACGTCCTGCATCGTGCTCAGCACGGCGTCCTCCCGGGGGCGACATTGCCTACGCGGTAGTAATGGGTTGCGCTGATTCTGCTCACATACCGCGTGGTATGTCACTAGGCCCCGGAATGATCGATCACCTCGGGGCGTGCTCGGCGGCCGGGGGGAGGCCCTGCCGGCGGACGGCCGGGGAACCGACGGCTTCCTGACGGACAGCTTCCTGACGGACAGTTTCCTGACGGGCGGGGATCAGCTCGGGGTCCTCGCGCAGTTTGCCCAGCGCACGGGAGACAGCCGACTTGACCGTGCCGACGGAGACCCCGAGGACCTCCGCGGTCCGGGCCTCGCTCAGGTCCTCGTAGTAGCGCAGCACCACCATCGCCCGCTGCCGCGCCGGCAACTTCATGATCGCCCGCCACATCGCGTCGTGCAGGGCCTGCTGCTCGGCGGGGTCGGCCGCCGGGAGCCCCTCCGGCTCCGGCAGCTCCTCGCAGACGAACTCGTCGACCTTGCGCTTGCGCCACTGCGACGTCCGCGTGTTCAGGAGCGCGCGCCGCACGTAGCCGTCCAGCGCCCGGTGGTCCTCGATCCGGTCCCAGGCGACGTACGTCTTCGTCAGTGCCGTCTGCAGCAGGTCCTCCGCGTCGCTCGGGTTCGCGGTGAGCGACCGGGCGGTACGCAGCAGGACCGGCTGCCGCGCCTTCACGTACGACGAGAACGACGGGTACGAAAGGGTCCGTGCCACCCCGGTGGCGGCGTTCGAGGCGCTCGTGCAGACGAGTGTGGTCATGGCTCCACGCTAGGTTCGCCCCCTCGTCCGGCGGATCGGCCGCAGGTCCCGAAGCGGTGTCCGCCTCAGGTTGTAGAGACGGGGCCGGCCCCACCTCCTGAAGGTGGACAAGCGGCTCACCCCGTCTGAGGGTTCACCCCTGAGAGACGGCCTTCGGTCGCGGTTCCCGTCCGGTGGGTGGGTCGGGGCCGTGCCGGTGCATCAGCCCGTCCTCGGTGGGTGGGTCGGGGCCGTGCCGGTGCGTCAGCCCGTCGCCGGTGAGTGGGTCGGGGCCGTGCCGGTGCATCAGCCCGTCGCCGTCGGGTGAGGCGTGGGCGTCGGTGGCGACGGGCATCGATGTACCGGCACGGCCCCTCGCGT
>NZ_JBSFZS010000127.1:0-21321 GCF_053600395.1 Streptomyces sp. NPDC005070
CCCGGCCTCTCCCGGTGTTTCCGTCAAGGAGAGGCCGGACGTGGTGACTGAATGCCGCCTTATGTCCACAATCGAGCCCATCCTTTCAGGTGGGCTTTCAGGCGTGACATCCGGAGGGTCCCGCCGCGCCGTGGCTGTGTGCCGGCGGTGTCAGGCGTCGACCGGGACCTTGGGGTCGCGGACACCCAGCAGGGCGAGGCAGCTCGGCCAGAGCCTGTTCAGCCGGGAGGGGTTGTTGTACAGCTTGGCGAACAGCACCTGACCCTCGAGCTGAGCCACCATCGACTGGGCGGCGTCGTGGGTGTCGGCCACGTTCACGTCGCCGCGTTCCCGAGCGGCGATGATCACCGCCTCGACCAGCTCGACCTGGGCCTCGAAGATCTCCTGCAGGCGCCCGCGCACGGCGTCGGCCTGATTGCTCATCTCCAGGGAGAGATTCCCGAACATGCACCCGACGACCGCTCCGCAGCTGTCCTGTACGGCCCGCTGCGTCGCTTCCGTCGCCTCGAACAGGTGCCGCAGCCGCTCCAGGGGCTCGGCGTCACCGTGCAGAATCCGCTCCCAGTCGCGCCGCTCGACCGCCCAGTGCTCGTCGATCACGGCGAGCGCCAGGGTCTCCTTGGAGTCGAAGAAGTAGTAGAAGCTCCCCTTGGGGACGCCCGCCGCCTTGCAGATCTCGGCGACGCCCAGGGCTGAGTAGCCCCGCTGCTCGAAGAGTGCGTGAGCAGCGGAAAGGATCTTGTTCTTGGCATCGCTCGTGCGTCCCATACCAGAAGTATACGACCGATCGACTACCTTGCGGTGATTCCGTTCGTCACACCTCCGCGAGCAGAGCGCCGAGCCCCGTGGCATGGGCTCGGTCGATGCTGCTCGACCTCAGCCAAGGACGAACCCCGGGCCAGGTGAAACGGTCAGTGGGCCGCGTCGACGGACGCGGGCGTCGACACGGCTCGGGCGTCCGCGACCGTCCGGCCGCGCTCGGTCGAGGGGAACCGGTCCAGCATGGCGCGCAGTTCCCCCGCTCCCACGTTGGCTCCGAAGGGTTCCGTGCCCGGTTGCAGCCGTACCCCCTCGGCGAGCGGGCCGGCTACGACGGGGTCGAAGCCGAGGGCGCTCACGAGGTCTGCGGCCGTGGCCCGGTCCTCGGCGTCGTCGCCGGTGACGGCGATCGCCTTGCGGCCTTTCGATCCGGCGGGCCGGGCCTCCTCCTCCAGGTCGTGGTACCCCATGTGGTTGAACGCCTTGACCAGGCGCGATTCCGGCAGGAACGCCTGGACGATCTCGCTGGTGGACGTGCGCGGATCGGTGAAGTCCTCGCGCACGCCGTCGACTTCCCACCAGTAGTTCATCGCGTCGATGACCAGCTTGCCCCGCAGTGCCGCGGCGGGGACGGAGCGATGCCTGCCCAGGGGGAGGGCCAGGATCACGACGTCGGCTCCGGCCGCCGCCTCGGCGGCGGTGACCGCGACCGCGCCGGGGGTGAGCACCTCGACGGTGAGCGCGATGTCCTCGGCCGGGCCCGATCCGGCGATGAGTACGCGGCAGCCTGCCGCGAGCGCCAGCCGTGCCAGTACGGTCCCCACTTTGCCGGCGCCCAGGATGCCGATCGTACGGATGCCCTCGACGCTCATGTCTGCTCCCACTTCCTTGTCTCTCCCGTCACCGGTCAGCCGGCGAGCATGTCGCGGACCATGGGAATCACCTTCGTGCCGTAGAGCTCGACCGAGCGGAGACGGGCGCTGATCGGCTGCGTCCCCGCGGTGTAGATGAGGTCGAACCTGCCGACGCCCAGTTCGCGCACGGCGTGGGCGATCTTGCGTGCGACGGTCTCCGGTGAGCCGACGTACAGGGAGCCGTGCTCGATCTCCGCCTCGTACTCCTCCCGGCGGATCGGCGGCCAGCCGCGCAGTGCCCCGATACGGTCGCGAATGACCTGGTAGCCCGGCCAGTGAGCCTCGCGTGCCTCTTCGGCGGTGTCCGCGACGAAGCCCGGCGAGTGCATTCCCACGGGATGCGCGATGGTGCCGAACTTGGCCGCGGCGCGCCGGTAGAGGTCGATGTGACCCGCGAAGCGCTCAGGGGAGCCGCCGATGACGGCGAGCATGAGCGGCAGGCCGTAGCGCGCGGTGCGAACGACCGACGGGGGTGAACCGCCGACACCCACCCAGGTGGTGAGGTGCCCGGACTCGGTCGGCGGGAAGACCTCCGCGGCGTCCAGAGGGGCCCGCATGCCGCCCTGCCAGGTCACGGGCTTCTCGTCCAGCAGTCGTACGAAAAGGTCGATCTTCTCTTCGAACAGCTTGTCGTAGTCGGCCAGGTCGTATCCGAACAAGGGGAAGGACTCCGTGAACGACCCGCGGCCGAGGATGACCTCGGCGCGTCCGCCGGAGAGCGCGTCGACCGTCGCGAACCGCTGGAAGACGCGGACGGGGTCGTCGGAGCTGAGTACCGTCACGCCGGAGGAGAGGCGGATGCGCTTGGTGCGCGTGGCGATGCCGGCGAGCACGGTCTCCGGGGTGGAGATGGAATATTCGGGGCGGTGGTGTTCGCCGAGCGCGACGACGTCGACGCCGATGTCGTCCGCGAGGACGGCCTCGTCGAGCACCTGGCGGATCGCCCTCGCGTGCGAGACCGGGGCACCCGAGTCGTCGACGGGGACGTCGCCGAACGTGTCCAGGCCGAAGTCGAGATCAGACATGAGTGGGCTCCTTGGTGAGCAGATCCCTTACCCGTGGGGCGACTTCACGGCCCAGCAGCTCGATCGTGCGGGCGCGGGCCCGGCGCGGCAGGTGCAGGATGTCGTACTTGAGGTCGAAGCGGCTCAGACGCAGGTCGCGAGCCGACCGGGCGATCTTGCGGGCGACTGTTTCCGGGGAGCCGACGAAGAGCGCGCCGTGGTCGACCTCCGCCTCGTACCGTTCGCGGGTCGGCGGGTAGAAGCCCCGTTCCGCGGCCAGCCCGGTCACGACCGGCTTCCAGTACCGCCACCAGGTCTCGATCGCCTCCTCGTCGGTGTCGGCGATGAGGCCCAGCGAGTGCTGGCCGATCGGTTGCGGGGCGTGTCCGGACTCCCGCAGGGCGCGCTGGAAGAGATCGACGTGGCCGGCGAAGCGCTCAGGGCGTCCACCGATGACGGCCAGCATGAGGGGGAGGCCGTGGCGGCCCGCCCGCAGCACGGAGTGGGGACTGCCGCCCACGCCGAGCCAGGTGGGTATGCCGCCCGGGCGCATCCGGGGTCGCGGCCGGTGTTCGGAGAGGGGAGCCCGGAACGCTCCGGACCAGGTCACCGTCTCCTCGCGCTGGAGGCGCAGGAAGAGGTCCAGCTTCTCGTCGAAGAGCCGCTCGTAGTCGGTGAGGTCGTAGCCGAACAGGGGGAACGATTCGGTGGCGGACGCCCGCCCCAGGACGAGCTGGGCCCGGCCGTTCGACACGGCGTCCAGCGTCGAGAAGTCGTGGAAGAGGCGCACCGGGTCGTTGGTGCTCAGTACGGTGACCGAGGTTCCGAGCCGGATGCGTTCGGTGGCGCCGGCCATGGCGGAAAGCAGCACGGGCGCCGACGTGTCGACGTGGTCCGGACGGTAGTGCTCGCCCAGGCTGATGACGTCCAGTCCCGAGGCCTCGGCGCGCCCGGCTTCCTCGACGAGCAGCCGGACGGTCTCGGCATCGTCCAGAGTGCGGCCGTCGTCGGTCGCGACCTCCCCGAAAGAGTTGAGGCCGAATTCGAAAGTCGCGGTCGACATGATCTCCACCTCCGGTGGTTTCCAGGGGGCTGACCACCTGAAATACTTTTGATTGACGCGTCAAGCATCACAAAATATAGTTGACGTGTCAATCAGGAGGTGTCGGTGATGGATCGGCGACGCAGGACATACCCCAGCCCGGAGGAGTTGCGCGTCTGGCGCGACTTCATCGAGACCGCCGAAGCGCTCCGGGCCGAGCTCGCCGGGCGCCTGCAGAAGGACTGCTCGCTCTCGCCCGGCGACTACTCGGTCCTCCTCGCGCTCAGCGAGGCACACGAGACCCGCTCGCGTTCCTCCGAGCTGGCGGCGGCCGTCGGCTGGGAACGCAGTCGCCTCTCGCACCACCTCGGGCGCATGGAGCGCCGCGGACTGATCCGGCGGGTCGAATGCGCCGCCGACAACCGCGGCGCGGAGGTGGTGCTCGCCGACGAGGGCGCGCGGGCCTTCCGGGAGGCTTCCCTGCCTCATCTGCGGGCGATCCGTGAACTCTTCGTCGACTCACTGACCCAGGAGCAGATCGCCGCGGTCGGCGACATCGCCGCGACCCTCCGCGCCGGTCTGGACGCACGTCACACAACCTGAACCGCGTCGACGACCGGCCAGGCCGCGTCTTCCTCAGCCGTGCACGGCATCACCCCGGATGCGGATCCTGCCCGTCCCGCATCACCGCGAGACGGGCCATCTGCTCGCCCATGGAGCGCGTCCCGCGCAGTGGTGTGCGGGCGTGCGGCCAGACGGCGTGGACCAGAGCCGTGTGCCGCGCCCCGCCGAGAGCCACGACAGGGTCGAGGAGCACGATGTCGCGCTCGGTCGCCTGTCGGAGGAGGAGCTGGGACGTTGTCGCACCGGCGGCACCGTGGGGGGTGTCGTAGGGCTCGATGATGTCGTCGAGGTCCAGCAGGCCGTAACGCGCGGAGAGGATGAGCAGACGTTCGGGCCGCAGGGCGTCCGCCGCTCTGCGGCACGCGCGGTGGTACGAACCGATGTACAGGTCCGCCGCTCGTGCGGGCCGTTCCAGTTTGCGGCTGCCACACGGGATGATCACGAGTTCGGGTCGGAAGCAGTCGATGTGGTCGTGTGCGGTCATGTCCCCTGTCCCGGCTGCTTGTGGGTGGTCATATCCGCTGTCCCCGCTCCTCGTGAGTGGCGTCGTCGGCGGTCGCGGTACCGGCGCGCACTCCCGTCCCTGGTCGCGTCCGACTCGGCGCTCCGGGCCCGGGTGATGCCGAGGCCGGAGAATCGGCGAGAGCGGTGACCAGTCCGGGGCCGAGGTGCCGGCGTACCAGCGCCTGCGCGGTCCTCTCGGCGTCGGCGAACCTGGCGCGCCCCGCGTCGGTCAGGGTGACCTCGACCGTCCTGCGGTCGCCGTCACGGCGATCGCGTTCGAGCAGCCCGGCCGCCTGCAGCCCCCTGAGGAGGTACGACATCCTGTCCCCGGACTCCCTCAGCGACGCCGCCAGCCGGGCGACGGGCATCGGCTCGTCCCCGGCCTCGGCGAGGGCGCCGAGAACGAGGTAGCCATGGAGCGACAGCTCGTGTCGTACCCGCAACTCGCCGTGCAGGACGCCCAAGGTCCGCAGGATCCGTGGAAACGGCCGCCCCGTTGCGTCCGGCGGATCGAAGTCGGTCATGTTCCCTCCTGGGGATCGCCACCTCGGCCGCGGGCCCGCGGCTCGACCGTCACAACCAGGCCGTCCGGCACGGCGATCCCGGGCCGGGTGGACAGGACACCCTCACATCCGGACACCACGTCACTCATCCGCGCAGTGGCTGCTGTGCGACGGCGGCATCGAGGTGGCCGCCCGGCCCCGATGTCCCGAATTGAGGGCGTTGTGGCGCATTCGACTGTCCCTCTTCGCCGTCCTGGCGGCCTACGGTCGTCAGCGCGACGCGGTCGAACAGGTTGAATCTCCGCAACAGGCGCGAAGTCTCCGAATACGGGACACGCAGGCGGACGACAGCCCCGGCCGCGTCCGACACCGTATGGCTCCGCACAAGGAAAGAAGGCGTTCTGCGCCGTGACGTCGCAATCAGACACCGGTCCGGCAGTGTCCACCACGCTGGAATTCGGGCTCAACACATGGGTCGTTGACGAGCAACGGAAGCACTACCTGCACGACCCGGGCTCGGTCGACCAGACCTGGCGGGACTTCTTCACCGACCAGGCCTCCCCGGCTTCACCGGCGAACCGCCCCGCGCGCACCGCCGACACCGCTGAGCGTGAAGACAGCGACCAGGCGGCCCTCAAAGCCGTCCGCGTCGCGGCGCTCATCCACGCGTATCGCGTGCGCGGCCACCTGGCGGCCGCCACGGACCCGCTCACCTCGCCGGCCACCGCCGCGCATCCGGAACTCGACATCGCCGCATTCGAACTCCACGACGCGGACCGGGCCGAGAAGGTCGTCGTCGACGGGTTCGCCGGGAGCGCCGCGATGACCCTCCAGGAAGTGCTGGACGACTTGCGGGAGTTCTACTGCGGCACCGCCGGTTTCGAGTACATGCACATCCAGGACTCCCGCGAACGCCGCTGGATCCAGCAGCGCATCGAGGGTCCGCAGCGACGGCCGGACCGTGCCGAACAGCTTCAGATCCTCTACCGGCTGGGGGCGGCGGAAGCCTTCGAGAGGTTCCTGCAGACGAAGTACGTGGGCCAGAAGCGCTACTCACTCGAAGGCGGCGAGTCGGCGATCGTGCTGCTCGACGCCCTGCTGCTCCGGGCCATCGGAGACGGCATGGAGAACGCCGTCATAGGGATGGCGCACCGCGGCCGGCTCAACGTCCTGGCCAACGTCATCGGCAAGACCTACGCGCAGATCTTCGACGAATTCGAGGACGCGACGGACATCCGGTCCGTCCAGGGATCCGGGGACGTGAAGTACCACCTCGGCGCGGAGGGCACCTACCGTGCCCTGAACGGCGGCACGATCGGCGTCTCGGTCGTGGCGAATCCCTCGCATCTGGAGATCGTGGGGCCGGTCGCCCAGGGAGTGGTGCGCGCCAGGCAGGACATGGTCGCGGACCCCGGCCGGCCCTTCCCCGTCCTGCCGGTCGTCGTCCACGGCGACGCGGCCTTCGCCGGCCAGGGCGTGGTCGCGGAGACCCTGAACATGTCGCAGCTGCCCGGCTACCGCACGGGCGGGACGGTCCACGTGGTCGTCAACAACCAGGTCGGCTTCACCACCCTGCCCACCAGCGGCCGTTCGAGCACGTACGCGACCGACGTGGCGCGGACGGTGGAAGCCCCGATCTTCCACGTCAACGGTGACGACCCGGAGGCCGTCGCCCGCATCGCGCGGCTGGCCTTCGACTACCGCCAGGCGTTCCACAAGGACGTCGTGATCGATCTGGTCTGCTACCGGCGCCACGGGCACAGCGAGGTCGACGACCCGTCCGTCACGCAGCCCATGATGTACGACCGCATCGACGCCAAGAAGTCGGTACGCACCCTGTACGCCGACGCCCTGGTCCGCCGCGGGGACATGGGTGAGCGGCAGGTGGAAGGCGCACGCCGCGACTACCAGGATCACCTCGAACGGGCCTTCGCCGAGACGCGGGCGCTGCCCGGCTCCGGTGCCACCGAAGACATCCACCGCGCCGTCGCCGGACAGCGCCCGGCCCGGCAGGCGGCGACCGCGATCGACGAAGCGACCGCCAGGCGCGTCATCGCCTCACAGACCGACCTGCCAGGGGGCTTCACCGTGCACCCGCGCGTTCTGCCCCAGCTCCACCGGCGGGCGACGATGCTCGACAACGGGACGGTCGACTGGGCCACCGCGGAGACACTGGCGATGGGTTCCCTGCTGCTGGACGGCGTTCCCGTGCGGCTGACCGGGCAGGATTCGCGGCGCGGCACCTTCGGCCAGCGGCACGCCGTACTCATCGACCGGCGCACGGGCGAGGAGCACACACCCCTGAGCTCGCTCGGCCCGCGGGCCGAGGCCTTCTCACCGTACGACTCGATGCTGTCCGAACTGGCGGCGCTGGCCTTCGAGTACGGATACGCGCTGGCGCGGCCCGATGCCCTGGTGGTGTGGGAGGCGCAGTTCGGGGACTTCACCAACGGCGCTCAGACGGTCATCGACGAATACCTCGCGTCGTCCGAACAGAAGTGGGGCCTGCGTTCCCCGCTGACACTGCTGCTGCCCCACGGCCTGGAAGGCCAGGGACCGGACCACTCCTCCGCCCGGATCGAGCGGTTCCTGCAACTGTGCGCCCAGGACAACATCACCGTCGCCCTGCCCACTCTGCCGAGCAACTACTTCCATCTGCTCAGGCAGCAGGCGCTGGACAGCCACGGCAGGCCGCTGGTGGTCTTCACCCCGAAATCCATGCTGCGGTCGAAGGCGGTCACCTCCACTCCGGCCGAATTCACCCAGGGTGCCTTCCGCCCCGTCCTGCCGGATCACACGGTGGACCCCGCCCGGGTCAGGCGCGTGCTGCTCTGCTCGGGCAAGGTCTTCTACGACCTCGACGCCCACCGGCACGACGCGAACCTCACGGACACGGCGATCGTCCGCGTGGAGCGCCTCTACCCGTTCCCCGATCAGGAGCTTGCAGCGGAACTCGCCCGCTTCCCCGCGTCCGCGGACGTGCGGTGGGTGCAGGAGGAGCCCGCGAACCAAGGGTCCTGGTCCTTCGTCGAGCCGCGTCTGCGCCTGGTCACGGATCGCCCGGTGGACTGCGTCAGCCGGCCCGAGGCGCCCGCTCCCGCCGTCGGCTCCGCCCGGCGCCACGCCCTGGAGCAGAAGACCCTTGTGACATCGGCGTTCCACTGAGAGGTGCTTCATGGACAAGCAGGTCACCTGCCGCAGGATCTATGAGCAGACGTCCTCCGCGGACGGCACGCGGGTACTGGTCGACCGTGACTGGCCCGGAGGCATCCGCCGGCAACGCGCGCAACTCACCGACTGGCTGCGCGATGCCGCGCCGACCACCGAACTGCAACGCTGGTACGGCAACGACCCCGCCCGTTTCATGGAGTTCCGCCGCCGCTACCTCGCCGAACTCGTCGACCCCGGGCATCAGAAGGCCGCGGGGCGGCTACGGGACCTCGCCGGTCACGGCGGCCTCACCCTGCTGACCGCGTCCGAGGACGTGGACCACAGCCATGCCGCCGTCCTCGCCGAGTGGCTCGCCACCGCCGACCGCCCCGTATCCGATCAGCGCCCCCGCGGGTACCGCGCCTCCCTCGTCGCGGCGGTGTCCAACCTCAATCCGGGAGCGCTCGCGTTCGTCATGGGTACGGGCATCGTCTCCACGGCCCTGCGCGCGAACGGCGCTCACACCGCCTCCGCGGCACTGCTCGTGGTGGCCCTGGCCGGCTTCGTGCTGCTGGTGCCCGCCTACGGCTGGCGACTGCTGCGCCGGCGGCAGCGGTTCGTCGCGGATTTCCTGGGGCCGCGATCGTTCGCCTTCCTCACCATCGCCATCTCCTCCAACGTGCTGGCCGCCCGCCTGGTGCCGGACGGCCACACCACGATCGCCGGGGTGCTCCTGGCGTTCGGGGCGCTGGGGTGGCTGCTGCTGGACTACGGCATTCCCCTCGCACTCATCACCACCATGAGACGGGTGCCGTCGATCGACCAGGTGAACGGCACCTGGTTCCTGTGGGCGGTGGGATCGGAGTCGGTGGCGGTCGCGGCAGCCTCCCTGGGCCGGGTGACCCCGGGCCAGGTGCTGCCGATGCTGGCCGTGGTGTGCTGGGCGATCGGCCTGGTGCAGTACCTGCTGACCGCCGCGATCGTCCTGGCCAGGCTGCTGGCACGGCCGGTGAAGCCGGAAGGTCTCATGACATCGGTCTGGATCTTCATGGGCGCGGCGGCGATCTGCGTGCTCGCCGGAGCGCGGCTGCTCGAACTGCCCCCGGACAGCGTGCTGCTGGGGCGGTCGGTCATCGTCGGGACGTCCGTGGTGCTGTGGTCGTTCTCGAGCTGGCTGATCCCGCTGCTGCTGGCTCTGGGCGTCTGGCGGCACGCGCTGCGACGGATTCCGCTGCGCTACGAGCTCGGCTGGTGGAACCTCGTCTTCCCGATCGGCATGTACGCCGTCACGACGTACGAACTGGGACGTACGACCGGGACGTCCTGGCTGACCACCGCGGGCCGCTGGGAGATCTGGGTCGCCGCCGTGGTCTGGGCGGTGGTGTTCACGGCCATGGCGGCCACCATGCTCCGGCCCCGCCTCACGACCCGGCACGGAGGCGGTTCGGGCACGAACGAGCAGGCTCGTCCGGGCGGTACGTCCTCGACACCCGCCCGGCTGTTGCCGTAGACACTGGTCCTGCTCGGGGCGAATACCACGGGTCCCCGGCACCGCGGCGCCGTCACCTCCGCACCGGGCGGTGCATCGGCCGGCCGCGGTGGCGCGGCCGGGCCGCGGAGCGGTCGCGCTCCGCTTCCCCGGTGGCGCCGTCGGCGAACGTCATGGTGCGGCCTGACCTGTCGCGGTGGATTCCCCCGCCTTGGCCCCTTCCGCCCTGGCCCCTTCCGGATCCTTCGGCCCTCGTGATCCGCCCGTGCGCCCGGCGGCGTGGCGCAGGGAGTGCGAGACGACCACCGCCCACGCGGCGACAAGCAGCGTGTAGAGACCGACGGCGCACCAGATGAGCGGCTGCGATCCGGTGAGGGACGCGAGGGCGCCGGTGCCGGTGACACAGGCGCCGAGGGGGAAGATGAAGGACCACCAGGTAGGGGCGAAGGGCAGCCCCCTGCGGACCTCCCGCACGGTCAGCGCCGTGGCGAGCACCAGCCACAGCATGGCGAAGCCCCACAAACCGATTCCGCCCAGCAGCGCCAGTACCGCGGTGCCCCGGGCGTACGGCGCGGGCAAGGCACTCGGCGCCGCCGTGGACAGCACGACCAGCGCCGTCACCGCCTGGTCCAGCGCCCCCACGCCGATCCACACCGTGGGCACCACCGCGCCCACGGGCGCGTCATGGTGGACCAGACGGCTGTACACCATGGCCAGCACGAGCAGGACCGCCACCAACCCGAGCCCGAGCATCGCGTAACAGCCCAGCACCATGGCCAGCCGCAGCTGCCCGGCCGGTGCCCGCGGGATGAGCAGCGCGCCCGTCGCGGCGGACACCATCGGCGGCACCACCGGCATCAGCCACCCGCCGAACGCCGCCCCCGGCGCGAAGCGGTGCCTGGTCACCATCAGATACGGAACCGTGCAGGCGGTGGCAAGACCGAGCGCGGTACCGACCGACCACAGAACCCAGTCCACATCCAGCGCCGCCCGCGCCCCGATCACCCGCCGGCCGAGCAAGAGCGTCCCTGCCCCGACGGTGAGCAGCGCCATCGGCAGCGCCCCGAAGAACTGGGCCAGGACCGGATCAGCGGCGTGCATCCGCAGCGTTCGCTGCCGGACGTAGCGGACGGCGAGCACGGCCAGCAGCAGTGCGGCCCCCGCCCAGACCACGGTGGCGGCGTCCCGCAGCCCGGGAAAACCGCGTGGCAGGGTGGCCGCCGCGTCGGCGACGATGCCGGTGCCCATGACGGCCGCGAACCAACTGGGGCTGAGGAGTGCCCGCCCGCCGCTGTTCGTCGTGGGCGGCCGGTCACGGGCATGTTCGGAACGCTTCGCGCCCGAGCCCCCCTCGGACGGGACCGCGGGGGCAATGCTGGAGTGGGGTGTCACGGTGTGGAGCGCCTTGTCTTCTCGGATCGGGTCATCACCGTCGGTGATCGACTGGCCGGCCCGCACCCAGCAGCTCATGGGTTCCGGCCGAGGCCGTCGGCCCATTGGCTCTCGAAGGTATGGCCGCGTCCCGACCCCGCCCCATACCAGCACGCGCCACGACGCCCTCACCCCAGGACATGGCGGCCGGGTCCGGCACAGCGAGCCGACGGCCTCCCCTGGGCAGGTGCTCCGATGTCCGTCTCCGAGCGTGTTGTGGCCGACTGCCCAGCCATGACGATGCGGTGCGCGCCTGCTGCATACGCGAGGGGCGCCGAGGCCCGGTGCCTCGATCCACGAAGGGAGACGGCCATGACAAACAGCTCGGCCGCGGACGTGAGGACGGCAGGGGGCAGGCCCGACTACGCATGTTCGGTGATCCGGTGGGCGCTTCGGCGTTGCCGCCCGCGCTGCGCGGGAAGTTCTTCGACCGGCCAGCCGTGGAGGTCGCCCCCGAGCTGCTGGGTGCCGTGATCGTGGCGCGCTCGGAGTACGGCGTGACGGCCGTGCGCATCACCGAGGTGGAGGCGTACGAGGGGCCCGACGACCCCGCCTCCCACGCCTTCCGGGGACCGAACGCCACCAACCGCGCGGAGTTCGGGGAACCGGGGACCTTCTACGTCTACCGGACGCACGCGGTGCACCGATGCCTGAACGTGGTCTGCGGCCCCGGACGGCGCCCTGCGTCGGTGCTGCTCCGGGCAGGCACGGTCGAGTCCGATGAGACGTCGGCGCGGCAGCACCGACGCCCCGGCCTTCGCTCGCGGGACCTGGCCCGTGGTCCCGGGAACCTCGCGCGGGCCCTGGGCATCGTGGATCTGCGGCACGACGGGCGGTCGGCCTGCGATGCGGCAGCCGACCTGTTTCTCGCGGAGCCGACCGGGGACGTGCGCCGGGAGAGGGTCGGCCGGGGGCCGCGGACGGGCGTCGGCGGCCCGGCCGCCGGGTATCCATGGCGCTTTTGGACCCTGGGCGACCCGAGCGTCAGCGCCTACCGGGCACACCCGGGCACCCGCCGGCGGTCCCGGACGGACCGCTGAAGCCCACCGCCGAGGAGAGTGCCGCCAACGGCTCGGAAGGCGACCTGTGAGCGACCGCAAGCCGGGCCCGCGACGCGCCCGTACACCCCACTGAGGCGGCCGGGCGCCCCCGGCGCCGTTGTCCGGGCACCGTGAGAAAACCATTACGCTTATCACTCAGCGTGTTCATCTGTCCAGGAGGCGCACGATGAAGGACAGGCCACCCGGCCGGAAGCCGCTGCTGGTGACCGTGCTGGTCTTCCCGGGCCTACGCCTGCTGGACGTCGCCGGGCCGATCGAGGTGTTCGCGACGGCCAACGACTTCGGCGGACGCTACCGCGTGCGCGTCGTCTCGCCGGACGGCGCCGACGTGGTCACCGCCGCGGGCACCGGGATGAGCGTCGATCTGCCGGTCGCGCAGGTGGATTACGTCAGCGACGTGGTCATCGTCCCCGGCGGCCCCGAGTGGCCTTCCTTGATCAAGGACGACGCGCTGCTGGACGCCGTACGGGCGCTCGACGCGCTCAGCCGCTGCACCGCCTCCGTCTGTACCGGCGCCTTCCTCCTCGCGGCGGCCGGGCTGCTCGACGGGCGCGACGCCACCACGCACTGGCGCTTTGCCGACCAGCTCGCCCTGAGGTATCCGCAGGTGACGGTGGACCCCGACGCCCTCTTCGTGCGCGACGGCGGCATCATGACCTCCGCGGGCGTCAGTTCGGGAATCGACTTGTCGCTGGCCCTGGTCGAGGAGCACCTGGGCGTCGATGTCGCCCGCGAAGTGGCCAAGGACATGGTCGTGTTCATGCAGCGGCCGGGAGGCCAGTCGCAGTTCAGCGTCCGCACCCGCACCCCGCACGCGAGGCAGGAGATGCTGCGCAGGGTCCTGGACGCGGTCACCGAGGACCCCTCGGCCAATCACACCCTGGCGGCCATGGCGCGCCGGGCGGGTGTGAGCGCCCGTCACATGACGCGTCTGTTCCGCGACGAGGTGGGCACAACCCCGGCGCGCTATGTCGAGCAGGTCCGCATGGAGGCCGCCCAGGCGCTGCTGGAAGGGGGCGACGACCCCATGGCCTCGGTGGCACGGCGCACCGGCTTCGGCTCGCCGGAGTCGATGCGCCGTGCCTTCACGCGCAACCTCGGGATCACGCCCGGGGCCTACCGAGCGCGTTTCCGCACCACGGGTGTCACGGGCGGCAAAGCGACCGTGACCAAGCCGGTCGAAGCCTGAAGGACCCGCAGCCGGTCCGCGGCGGAAGTGGGCGTGGAACCGCCCGGGCCGTTGCGCGTGGGGGAGGAGAAGAGCGACCCGCCGCAGCGGGGCCGCGTCAAGTGGCCCACTGCGACGGGTCGCTGCGAAGGCGATCCGGGTGAGTCCCCGATCATCGGGCACATCACGGGTCGTGCCCGGTAAGCCGATCGGCGTCCCGTCGGACCGCCCGGTCGTCGGCCTCAGGCGGCGCGCAGAGGCGCGAGAGCCTTCGACCATGCGACGACCTGGTCCAGGGTGGTCACAAGCGTGGCGTGCTGGACATCGGCCGGCTTGAAGGTGGTGAAGTTCTCGAAGTCGGTGAACAGGGAGAGAGCCACCTGGGCGCGGACGTCGGCCAGCTGCAGCTCTCCGGCGATGCCGCGCAGGTGCTCGACGGCGCGGGAGCCGCCGACCGATCCGTAGCTGACGAAGCCGACGGCCTTGTTGTTCCACTCGGAGTAGATGAAGTCGATGGCGTTCTTCAGCGCGCCCGGCACCGAGCGGTTGTACTCGGGGGTGACGATGACGAAGCCGTCGAGGGAGTCGATCTTCTCGGCCCAGGCCTTCGTGTGCGGCTGGCTGTAGTTGCCCATCGTCGCCGGGTAGGCCTCGTCGAGGACCGGCAGCTTGTAGTCGAGCAGATCAACGACCTCGAACTCCGCGTCCGTGCGCCGGGAGGCGATCTCGTGCACCCAGTGGGCGACCGCTTCGCCGTTCCGGCCGGGCCTGGTGCTGCCGATGATGATTCCGATCTTGGTCACGAGTGGACCCTTTCCGTGCGTTGCGGCAATGCGCGAGCGCGATTTCCCGCAATAGAACTTGTCGCGTCAAGTAAATATGGAAATGATTGACGCGTCAAGTAAAGCAAAAGCTGGGCGCGCCTCTTCGGGTGGGGGTGCCTCGGGGGCCCCTCCCTGTACGTGCTTGCAAACGGAACCGGTTCCGCTTACGGTCGACTAACCGGAACCGGTTCCGCTCATGGGGTCGGCCCGGCCCGGAGCCCCGGACGTGCGGCTCACCCGGGCCGTCGGTGCCGAGGGGCAGCCTCAGCGAACCGGCGCAGCCAACCCGCACTGGATCGGCACCACTCGGAGGGCGACGAAGATGACTGGAAGACTGCGGGACACCGTGGCCCTGGTGACCGGCGCGAGCAGCGGTATCGGTGCGGCGACGGCGCGAGCCCTCGCCGCGGAGGGGGCGGCGGTGGCCCTCCTGGGGCGGCGGCGTGCGCGCCTGGAGGAGCTTGCGGGCGAGCTGCGGGCCGACGCCGGGACGGCGTTCGTGGTGGAGGCCGACATCACCGACCAGCGGCAGGCCGCGACGGCCGTGGAGAGCGTGGTGTCCGAGCTGGGCCGCCTGGACACGGTGGTCAACAATGCCGGGACGATGGGGGTCGGTCCGGTGACGGACTCCCCGCTCGACGAGTGGGAGCGGATGGTCGAGATCAACGTGAAGGGCCTGCTGTACGTGACGCACGCGGCGGTGCCGCATCTGCTGCGGGCGGCGGAGGACTCGCCCCGGAAGGTGGCGGACCTGGTCAACATCAGTTCCACCGCGGGCCGGGTGGCGCGGCCGGGGACGGCGGTCTACAACCTCACGAAGTTCGGTGTGAACGGCTTCACCGAGGCCTTGCGGCAGGAGGTCATGCAGAAGCGGGTGCGGGTGAGCGTGGTCGAGCCCGGCACGGTCGACACCGAGTTGAGCTCGCACCTTCGTGACGGTGTGCGGGAGGCGGTCGAGCGTCAGGTGAAGGAGATCGAGGCGCTGCGTCCGGAGGACATCGCCGACGCGGTCTCGTACATCGTGACCCGGGACCGCCGGGTCGCCGTCAACGAGATCCTGGTGCGTGCCGGGGAGCAGACCTGGTGAAAGGACGATCGTGGGGGCCCTGACGGGAGCAGACCGCGGCGGCATTCATCCGGCCGGGGCCTGCCCGATCGCGTCAGTGCCGCACGATGCCGTGCAGGAGGAGGTCGATGAGCCGGGTGGCCAGGTCGCGCCGGTCCTCGTTGCCGGCCATGAGGCTGATTCCGCCCAGGGCCATGAGCACGTCCTGGGCCTGGACCCCCTTCCGCGCCACCGACGGCCCCTGCGCCGGCCTGAGCAGGCGATCGATGGCGTCTGTGAGTACGGCCCGGGTCTCCAGCTTCTCGCTGTCGTCCGTCAGTACCGCACGCAGCGCGTCCGCCATCCCTTGTTTGGCGGCCATGAAGTCGATGAATCGCTCCATCCACTGCCGCAACGCGTCCACGGGGGGTTGTGTGGCCGCCAGTTGTGCCGCCACCTCGCACAGTCGCTGCACTTCGAGGCGGTAGATCGCCGCGACCAGCAGCTCCTTGGAGGGGAACCGGCGGTAGAGCGTGCCGACACCGACACCAGCCGCGCGGGCGATGTCCTTGACCGAAGCGCCCATGCCCTCCCGCGCGAAGGCGGCGGCCGCCGCCTCGAGCAGACGGTCCTCGTTGCGCTGCGCGTCGGCCCTCAGAGGCCGGCGGGGCCGCGGCGAATCCCCTTCGTCGCCGGTCAACGGGACTCCCTTCGCCACACCACAAGCGGAACTGGTTCCGGATGTGAGGCTACGGCAGCCCTCCACTCCCGCGCCACCGGCTGGGTCGTCGGCGGTGGGGGCCGGCCCCTCTCAGGGTGCGGGGGCAGAGGCCGGCGACACGGCCTTCGGAGTCTCTCCTCTTCCGTGGGCGGTCTTCGGTCACGCACACCTCGGCCATGCCGAGGCGGCGCCGCCAGGAGTCCTCATTTGAGGAGCTGGAGCAGGCGATCGGCCAGAACGGCCGCGGAGTGAGGGTTCTGCCCGGTGACCAGGTTGCGGTCCTCCACCATGTACGGCTCCCACATGGGCCCGCGGCTGTATTCGACGCCGACCTTGTCCTTCAGTTCGTCCTCCAGCAACCACGTCGCCCGGGGCGCCAGTCCGACCGCTTCCTCTTCGTCGTTGGTGAAGCCGGTGACGCGATAGCCCTTGAAGGGCGACTCGCCGTGGATCCGGGTGGACAGGAGTGAGGCGGGGGCGTGACACACGATGGCCAACGGCTTGCCCGAGGCGAGCTGGGCCGTCAGCAGGCGGCCGGCGTCGGCGTCGTACGCGAGGTCCGCCATCGGGCCGTGGCCGCCGGGCAGGTAGACCGCGTCGTAGTCCTCCAGGCGGACGTCCGACAGCTTGAGCGGCCGACGCATCACCTCCGCGGAACGGATGATCTCCTCCAGCTCCAGAGCGCCTTCCTCGCCACCGGCCATGGAGGGACGCAGGCTCATCATGTCGACGTTGGGGGTCACGCCTCCGGGCGTGGCGACCACGACCTCGTGACCCGCTTCCGTGATGGCCTTGTAGGGCATCGCGAACTCTTCGGCCCAGTAGCCGGTCGCGTACCGGGTGCCGTCCTTCAGTACCCAGTACGTCGCGCCACTCACGATGAAGAGCACTTTCGCCATCGTTCTCCGCCTCCTTGTCCCCACCTGGCTCGTCGGGGACCTCGACTGAATTGCCTTGTGTGACCCTGTACTTGAACTGCTGGGTGCGACCGGACCGGAACGGTCGACCAGGTGCCCGTGCGGGGCGATCGGCCCTGTCTCCCTCCGGTGATGCCTACGCGTACGTGTGTGAACCCTGACGCGTCCGGCTTGCACCGGCTCGTGCTCGATTGCGGCCGCGCTCCGCATCAGGGCGGGATCCCGAACCCTGGCGTGAGTCGGGCGCCCCGCCGGACCGTGTGCGACGAGCCGGAAGCCGCGCCGGCCGACATCGGCTCCGTGGCGACGTCGGGGCGCGGCGCGGTGCGGCCGACGCGTGAACGACGGACATGGAGCGGTGGGGTGCTTCCCCTGGCGGGGGTGCGGCGCCGCGACGGCCGTGCCGACCCGCGTCGTTGCTCGGCATCTCCGCCCCGCCGGACAGGCGCTGTTCCTGTCGCCATCGCCCGCACAGTCGTGGACGACCCAGTGCCAGAAGCCACTGACCGTCGACGCGACGCGACGGGGGGCCGATGCGCTACGGCCGGTCGCACCTCGGGTATGGGACTGCAACGTGATGCCCGTCCCCTGGCCACGCCGGACGCGATCAGGGACCGTTCGCCCGGCAGCCCGTCATACACCTGGCGGTGCCAGGAAGCACCGAGCGTGCTGCCCGTAGCCGCGCCATCGGGGCGTCACCTCCTCGTCCCTCATGTGAGCTCCGAGGGACTCGAGCGCAATCCAGCCTAAAGGCGACGTGGGCCCGGCGCATGCGGGCGGACATCCCGCGAAGTGCCCCGGGTGATGGCCGCGACGGCATGGCCCTCGTATGCGTCGGAGGCCCACTCCAGCCTCGTGAGCAGGGGCTATGGCCCGCGGTCCCGTTCCGGACGTCCGAAGTCGTGATCCGCGCGGCGGTGACCGCAGTGCGCACCGAAGGCGTGCTTGAGCAGGATCACGGAGGAGATAGACGGCCGGTCGTCTATATTGGTTGTATCGCCCGGCCACCCCTCGGACGAAGGGAAGGTCGCCGAGCGCTACGGAACAAACGACAGGAGAAGCTGACATGCGCGTCGAGATATGGACCGACATCGCCTGCCCCTGGTGCTACGTGGGCAAGGCCCGTTTCGACCAGGGGCTCGCCGCGTTCGCTCGCCGGGACGAGGTGGAAGTGGCCCACCGGTCCTTCGAACTCAATCCCCAGGCCGAGAACGGGGCCGTGCCGATCATCGAGGCGGTCGCGGCACAGTACGGTCGCACCCGTGAGCAGCAGGTGGCCCGGGAAGAGCAGGCTGCGGCCATGGCGCGAGAGGTGGGGCTGGGCTACCGCGTCGGCGGACGGGTCTTCGGCAACACCTTCGACGTGCACCGGCTCCTGCACTTCGCCAAGCAGCAGGGGCGCCAGGCCGAACTGATGGATCTCGCCTTCCGGGCGAACTTCGCGGAAGAGCGTTCGATCTATGACAGGGAGACTCAGGTGAGTCTGGCCGTCGAAGCGGGGCTGGACGAGGCGAAGACCCGAGACGTGCTCGACAATCCGCAGGCGTTCGCCGCGGAGGTGCGGGCCGACGAACGCCTCGCGTCCGACATGGGTGTCAGTGGTGTGCCCTTCTTCGTTCTGGACCGGCGCTACGCGGTGAACGGGGTCCAGTCGGCCGAGATGTTCACGCAGGCGCTGGAGAAGGCTTGGGCGGATCGACCGGCGGCGTGAGACGGTCCCCTTCGGGGGCCGGGTCCCGGGTGGCGAGCGGGATCGGGCGGCAGCCGGACCGGCCTGCAGTGCCGGTCCGAGCTCGCCGCCCCGGCGATGGATCTCATGTCCCCGGGTCCGGCTCGGCGAGGCGCGCCGCGTCGAGGAGTGCCGCCGCGGCGTCGCGGGCGACAGCGCCTGCCGAGGAGTCGTTGTCCATACGCACGGCGTTGGCGGCACCGTCGTAGAGGAAATGCAGTTGGCGTGCGAGGTGGCCGGGTTCGGCGTACCCGGACTCGGCGGCCAGTCCGGTCAGCAGGTCACGTAGCCAGGCCCGGTGGCTTTCAGCGATGCGGGTGATCGAGCTGTCCTCCGGAGCCTCGGCCGTGGCCCGTACGAACGGACAGCCGTGGTAGCCCGGGGTGGCGAGTGCCTCGGACTGCGCCTCGAAGACTCCCAGCAGCCGCTCGCGCGGGGTCGCGTAGCGCGCCAGAACCCGGTTGATCCTGTCCTGGATGCGGCTGCCGCGGAGTTCCAGGTAGGCCCCGGCCAACTGCTCCTTGCTGCCGAACGTGTTGTAGAGAGAAGCTTTCGCGACCCCGGCGTGTTCGATGACACGGTCGATGCCGACGGTCCGCACGCCTTCGCTGTAGAAGAGCTCGTCGGCGGCCTCCAGCAGGCGCAGGCGCGCCGACGGCTTCGTCGCGGTGTTGGCAGACATGACATTCACCCGTTTCGGAAGACCCGCTCAATCCACCTGCGCCGCGACATCCATCACGCGCGCGCCCCGCAAGCCGGCCGTGACCTTCTCCGCACGCCGACCGTGGAGAACGAGTGCCGCCAGGGCCACCAGGGCCAGCACGACGACCGCCGCGCCGTACTCCCTGGCCGTTTGTACGAGCCCACCGCCGTGCACGACCAGTATGCCGCCGATGACCGCGGGCACACCCAGGCCGAGGTAGCACACCACGTAGAGGAGAGACAGCACGCCGGCCCGCTCCTGAGGAGCGACGTTCGGGATCACCATGCGCATGCCGCCCTGGAAACCGCCGCCGAAGCCGAATCCCGAGACGACACCGCCCAGCAGGAACCCGGCCACGGAGAGCGTGCCGCCCGAACCCGAGGCGATCGACACCAAGGTGATCAGCACACCGGCGATCAGGGTAGCGATACCGATCAGCATGACCGTACGGGTCGCGGTGCGGCGAAGCAGCACAACGGCCAGCCCCGCCGAAGCGGCGAGCACGAACAGCGGCAGCCCGCCCCACACCACGGAGTCCGAGTGCACCAGCGTTCGGGCGATGGCCGGTCCCAGGGCGCCGTACAGGCCGGTCAGGGCCCAGACCGCGAACAGCACGGGAGCGGCGATGGCTACCGAGGCGCGGGCGGCCGCAGGCAGCTTGATCTCGGGCGCCATACTCGCCAACGCGCCCGGCTTCCGGCTCACGGTCTCGCGCAGAGCGAGTACGCCGAGCGCCTGAAGGAGAAAGACTCCGAGGAGCACGAAGTAGACGAAGCGCGTGGGCGCCGGAAGGTATTGCACGATCAAGCCGGACATCAGGGCGCCGGTGGCCGTCCCGATCGCGGGGGCGAAGGAGTTCAGGAAACCGCCGCGCCGCGGGTCGATGTCGAGCATGCCCGCACCGAGCGCACCGACAGCCGCTCCGGTGCTCAGGCCCTGGACGACGCGGGCGGCCAGCAGCGCGTCCACCCCACCGGCGGTGAGAAACGTGACCATCGCCAGGACCTGCGCCAGCAGGGCCACCAGCAGAACCGGCCGCCGTCCGACATGGTCGGAGATCTTTCCGAAGATCAGCAGGGAGACCAGCACCGCCACGGCGTACACACCGAAGACGACGGTGACCGTGATCGGGGAGAAGCCCCAGTGCTGCTGGTAGATCGCGTAGAGCGGAGTCGGGGCGCTGGACGCGGCCAGGAGGGACACGATGATCGAGGCCAGCAGTCCGACGGAGGCCGCCGCACCCAGGCGCGCGCCTCTCGGTCCGGCTTGTGGGCGCGACGGCCTTACGCGGTCGCGCGTCGGATTGACGGTGTTCACTGTCGATACAGAGTTCAAGGGTCACTTTCGGGACTGATCCGACGGCCTGCGACCGCCACTAGACAGATCTGTCTAGTGCGTGTCCCAACGGGCGATCGGGCGCGGCTATTCCCGCCCCCGATCGAGCAGACCGCCCACGGGCCGGCCATCCACCCCTGGATCGACCGCCCGCGGATCGACCACGTGCCGGAAGGCCGGTGGCGCTACCGCGCACCTCGTCCGCACGCCTGCTTCGCCGACGACGCCAACCACCTCGCACACGCCGTGGGGTCTACCTTTGATCTTGGCCAGTGCTAGCTCCGGCGTTTACG
Organism: Streptomyces sp. NPDC005070; assembly: GCF_053600395.1. Lineage (NCBI taxonomy): Bacteria > Bacillati > Actinomycetota > Actinomycetes > Kitasatosporales > Streptomycetaceae > Streptomyces > Streptomyces sp. NPDC005070. The sequence goes on from NZ_JBSFZS010000127.1 coordinate 21,217, forward strand.
CCGGGGGTGAAGGCCATCTCAGAGCTGCTCTGCTCCTGGATCGCGGAGGCGACCCGCGCGCACGTCGCGAACGCTGACGGCACTCCCGGGGGCGCCCGGTCGGAC
>NZ_JBSFZS010000128.1:0-20639 GCF_053600395.1 Streptomyces sp. NPDC005070
TCCTCCCCGACACGGCCCTGCACACCGCCTCCCACCTCACGGCCCTGGAGAAGGACCTCGCCAAACCGGTCCTTGGCCCTCCGGCGTGTCCCGTGCCCCCCCGCGGGGGCGCACCGGTTACGGCTGCTGCCGGCGGTCAGTCCTCGTCGCGGCGAAGCGACGGCTTCAGGCCCTTCAGCCGGCCGAGCAGGCCGTTCACGAACGAGGGCGACTCGTCCGTGGAGAACTCCTTCGCGAGCTGCACAGCCTCGTCGAGCACCACGGCGTCCGGGGTCTCGTCGACCCAGATCAGCTCGTAGGCACCGAGGCGCAGGATGTTGCGGTCGACGACCGGCATCCTGTCCAGCGTCCAGCCGACGGCGTACTGCGCGATGAGGTCGTCGATGCGCCGCACCTTGGTGGCGTAGCCCTCGACGAGCTCCATCGTGTATTCGCTGACCGGCGGCTGCCGGGTGTCGGACCGGGAATGCCGGATCCAGTCCGCGAGGACCGTCAGAACGTCCACACCGCGCTGGTCGCCCTCGAAGAGGATCTGGAAGGCGCGCTTGCGGGCCGTGTTGCGGGCAGCCACGGTTAGCTGTTCACCCGGCCGAGGTAGTCGCTGCTGCGGGTGTCGACCTTGATCTTCTCACCGGTGGTGATGAAGAGCGGGACCTGGATCTGGTGACCGGTCTCCAGGGTGGCGGGCTTGGTGCCACCGGTGGAGCGGTCGCCCTGGACGCCCGGCTCGGTCTCCTGGATGACCAGCTCGACGGCGGCCGGCAGCTCGACGAAGAGCACCTCGCCCTCGTGCTGGGCGACGGTGGCCGTGAAGCCCTCGATCAGGAAGTTGGCGGCGTCGCCGACGGACTTGCGGTCGACCATGAGCTGGTCGTACGTGTCCATGTCCATGAAGACGAAGTACTCGCCGTCCATGTACGAGAACTGCATGTCGCGCTTGTCGATCGTGGCCGTCTCGACCTTGACGCCGGCGTTGAACGTCTTGTCGACGACCTTGCCGGAGAGCACGTTCTTCAGCTTGGTGCGCACGAAGGCCGGGCCCTTGCCGGGCTTGACGTGCTGGAACTCGACGACGGACCAGAGCTGGCCTCCGTCGAGCTTGAGCACCAGGCCGTTCTTGAGGTCGTTCGTGGAAGCCACGGTTGCGGAATCTCCTGGACTGACGTGGACGACCCCGGCGCACGCGCGGCCGTGAGGCTAGAGCGCGAGCAGTTCCTTGGTCGTGATGGTGAGTAGCTCGGGTCCGCCGTCCGCCTCAGGGCGTACGACGAGCGTGTCATCGATCCTGACACCGCCCCGGCCCGGGAGGTGGACCCCCGGTTCGACGGTGACCGGCACGCAAGCGTCCAGTTTACCCATGGCCGCGGGGGCAAGCTGCGGGTCCTCGTCGATTTCGAGCCCGACACCGTGCCCCGTCAGGGGCGGAAGGCCTTCGGTATGGCCTCCGGAGTCCAGTACCTGCCGGGCCGCGCGGTCCACGTCCCGGTAGGCGGCACCGGGTGCCAGCGCCTCCCGACCGGCACGCTGGGCGGCGAAGACGAGGTCGTACAGCTCGATCTGCCAGTCGGCGGGCGAGGTGCCGATCACGAACGTACGGCCGATCTCGCACCGGTAGCCGCGGTAGGTCGCGCCGAGACAGACGGAGAGGAAGTCGCCCTCCTCGACACGCCGGTCGGTGGGCCGGTGGCCGCGGCGTCCCGAGTTCGGGCCCGTGCCGACCGAGGTCGCGAAGGCGGGCCCGTCGGCACCGTGGTCGACCAGCCTGCGCTCCAGTTCCAGGGCGAGATGGCGTTCCGTGCGGCCTACGAGAATGGATTCGAGGAGTTCACCGAGCGCCTGGTCGGCGATCTCCGCGCCGATGCGCAGGGCGGAGATCTCCTCCTCGTCCTTGATCACCCGGAGCTGTTCCACCGCTCCGCCCAGGTCGGCCAGCCGCAGCCGCGGGGCGACCGAGCCGAGGGCACGGTGCCGGGTCACGGTGAGGTGGTGTTCCTCGACCGCGAGGGACTCGGCGCCCTGATCGGCCGCCAGTCCGGCGGCGGCGACGGCCGGATCGCCTCCGGCACGCGGCAGCACCCGGACCTCCAGCGCCTCGTCGGGGCGCCCTTCCGTGGCTTCACCGGACGGCGGTCCTGCGCACAGCAGCATGTCCTCGTCGCTGCCGAGCAGCAGCACCGCGCCGAGCGGCGCGGCACCGGCGAGATACCTCACGTTGGCGGGCCGGGTGACGAGCGCCGTCGCGCTGCCGCCCGCCGTACAACGCTCCCGGAGCCGCTCTCTGCGCGTCGCGTACACCTCTGGCATGAACCGAGCCTACGAGCGGTGGCCGGATGTCGCCGGTCCAGAGGGCCGGACGGGTAGCCCGGCGCCCGGACGGACGGCCACGGGGCCCGCGCCGAACCCATTCAGCACCGCCCCGAGGCGAACCCTTTCAGCACCGCCGCGCGCCGAACCCTTTCACCACTGCGGCGGGCTGGCGATCGAGCGTGCCAGGACGTCGTCCAGGACGCGGGCCGTGGCCGCCACGTCGAGCTGGGAGTTGTCGATGATCGGGAGCCCCGAGCCGTACCAGCCCGCCATGCGGCCGTGGATGCGCGCGACCTCCTCGTCGCTGAGCCTGCGGTTGCCCGAGCGCTCCGCGTTGCGCTCCAGGACCACTTCCAGGCCCGGCAGGAGCACGACCGGCAGCAGACCGGGACCCACGTGCCGCTTCCAGCCGCCGAGGCCGACGACCGGCCGGTCCGGGAAGACGGCGTCGTCCAGGATGCACGAGATGCCGTTGGCCAGGAAGTTGCGGGCGGCGAAGCCGCAGGTGCGGCGGGCGAGACGATACTGCGCCTCGGAATGGTCGTTCCATCCCGACTGCGGGTCGGCGAAGCCCGAGCGCACCCATTCGCGTACGTCGTCGAGGCTGATGTGGGCCGTGGGCACCCGGCGGTGGTCCGCCCAGTACTTCGCGACGCTGGTCTTCCCGGCGCCCGCGGGACCGATGAGCAGGATCGCGAGCGTGGTCGCCGCCGGGTCGGGCGCGCCCGTGGCGGGCGGCGGGCTCGGCATGGCGACCGAGACGCCCGGAGGCAGTTGCACATGCCCGGTGGTGTCCGGCACGGGCGGCACGGGCGGGTGCGGCGGCTGCGCCGACGGATGCTGCGGAGGCATCTGATGCGGTGGCAGGTGATGCTGCGGCGCCTGGGCGGGTGGCGCGCCGGGCGGCACCGGCGCTCCCGCGAAGCCCGGAGCGGGCGCCGGGCCCTGCTGCCCCGGGTGCTGTCCGGCCGGCGACCATCCGGCGGCCGGCCCCTGCCCCGGCTGGTGGGGCGGCAGCGGAGCCCCCACTGCGTGCTGCATCCGGTGCCACTCCGTCTCGTACAGGCGATGTGCGCGTAGCGGCGGGACGCCGGTCCCGTCGCTACCGAACGGTACCTTCCCCGGCCGCCGTTGTGTGAACGGCCGGGGTCCGTGCGAAGTGCCCGGTGAGGAGAGGCAAAACGGGCTGAGCAGGTGCCCTTCGGGCCATACGGCCCCGCGGGCGGCTCCTGTTACTCGCCGACCTCGCCGTACGCGGCGAGCAGGACGGCCGGATCCGGGCCCTCCAGGACGGTCGGTTTGGCCAGTCCGTCGAGGACGATGAAGCGCAGCAGGTCGCCCCGGGACTTCTTGTCGACCTTCATGTTCTCCACTAGCTTCGGCCACTGGTCGTAGCGGTAGCTCAGCGGGAGACCTACGGACTCCAGGATCGTGCGGTGGCGGTCGGCGGTCGCGTCGTCCAGCCGGCCCGCGAGGCGGCCGAGTTCGGCGGCGAAGTGCATGCCGACGGAGACGGCCGCGCCGTGGCGCCACTTGTAGCGCTCGTTCTTCTCGATGGCGTGGGCGAGCGTGTGGCCGTAGTTGAGGATCTCGCGCAGCCCCGACTCCTTGAGGTCGCCGGAGACGACCTCGGCCTTGACCTTGATGGAACGCTCGATCAGCTCGGCGGTGTGCGGGCCGGCGGGCGTGCGGGCCGCCTCGGGGTCGGACTCGATGAGCTCCAGGATCACCGGGTCGGCGATGAAGCCGGCCTTGATGATCTCCGCGAGCCCGGACACGTAGTCGTTGACCGGCAGCGAGTCGAGCGCGGCCAGGTCGCACAGCACGCCCGCGGGCGGGTGGAAGGCGCCGACGAGGTTCTTGCCCTCGGCGGTGTTGATGCCCGTCTTGCCACCGACCGCCGCGTCCACCATGGCGAGCACGGTGGTGGGGACGGCGATCCAGCGGACGCCACGCAGCCAGGTCGCGGCCACGAAGCCGGCGAGGTCGGTGGTGGCGCCTCCGCCGACGCCGACGATGACGTCGGTGCGGGTGAAGCCGGACTGGCCGAGCGCCTTCCAGCAGTAGGCCGCGACCTCGGCGGTCTTGGCCTCCTCGGCGTTCGGCACCTGGATGGCGACGGCCTCGAAGCCCTGCTCCGCCAGGTCGGCGCGGAGCGCCTCACCGGTGTCGGCGAGCGCCTCGGGGTGGATCACACCGACACGCTTGGCCTTGCCGCCGATCAACCCGCCGAGCTCACCGAGGAGCTGACGGCCGATCAGGACCTCGTAGGGGTCGGTTCCCGCGCTGCCGCCGACCTGGACACGGGTCACAGCCTCGCTCATGCTTCCTTCAACTCCAGTGCGTCGAGGACCTCTTGGGCGACCTCATCGGGGGTACGGCCGTCGGTCGCCACGACCGCGCGGGCGACTTCGGTGTACAGGTGGCGCCGTCCCTCCATCAGCTCGCGCCACTGCTTGCGCGGGTTGACGGCGAGCAGCGGCCGGGCGGCGTTGAGGCCGGTGCGCTGCACCGCCTCCTCGACTTCCATGGAGAGGTAGACGACCTGGTGGCCGGCGAGCAGCGCCCGGGTGTCGGCGTCGAGGACCGAACCGCCGCCCAGGGCCAGCACACCGTCGTGCTCGGCGAGTGCCACCCGAACCGCCTGCTTCTCGACCGCGCGGAAGGCGGGCTCGCCCTCGTCGACGAAGATGTCGGCGATGGTGCGGCCCTCGGCGGCCACGATGTCGTCGTCCGTGTCCCGGTAGGCGCAGCCGAGCCGCTCGGCGACGAGCGCGCCCACCGTGGACTTCCCCACCCCCATCGGCCCGACCAGGACCAGCCGTGGGGCGGTCACCGGATGGCCAGGTTCTCGAGGTACGACCGGACGTTCCGGCGGGTCTCGGTGACCGAGTCGCCGCCGAACTTCTCGGCGACCGCGTCCGCCAGGACGAGGGCGACCATGGCCTCGGCGACGATGCCGGCGGCCGGCACGGCGGAGACGTCGGAGCGCTGGTGGTGGGCCTTGGCGGCCTCGCCGGTGGCGACGTCGACGGTGGCCAGCGCACGCGGCACGGTCGCGATCGGCTTCATCGCGGCGCGGACGCGCAGCAGTTCGCCGGTGCTCAGGCCGCCCTCGGTGCCGCCGGCGCGGCCGGAGACGCGGCGGATGCCCTCGGGCGTGCCGACGATCTCGTCGTGGGCCTGGGAGCCGGGCACCCGGGCCAGTTCGAAGCCGTCGCCGACCTCGACGCCCTTGATCGCCTGGATGCCCATCAGGGCGCCGGCGAGACGGGCGTCGAGCTTGCGGTCCCAGTGCACGTGCGAGCCGAGGCCCACGGGAACGCCGTAGGCGAGGACCTCGACGATGCCGCCGAGCGTGTCACCGTCCTTGTGGGCCTGGTCCACCTCGGCGACCATCGCCTTCGAGGTGTCGGCGTCGAGGCAGCGCAGCGGGTCGGCGTCGAGCTTCTCGGTGTCGGCCGGGGTGGGGTACACGCCCTGCGGGGCCTTCACGGAGCAGAGTTCGACGACGTGGGAGACGATCTCGATGCCGGCCGTCTCCTTCAGGTACGAACGGGCGACGGCGCCGAGGGCCACGCGGGCCGCGGTCTCGCGGGCGGAGGCGCGCTCCAGGATCGGGCGGGCCTCGTCGAAGCCGTACTTCTGCATGCCGGCGAGGTCGGCGTGGCCGGGCCGCGGACGGGTCAGCGGCGCGTTGCGGGCGAGACCGTCGAGAATCTCCTGTTCCACCGGGTCGGCCGCCATGACCTGGTCCCACTTGGGCCATTCGGTGTTGCCGACCATGACCGCAACCGGGGAGCCGAGGGTGAGGCCGTGCCGGACGCCGCCGAGGAAGGTGACCTCGTCACGCTCGAACTTCATCCGGGCACCGCGTCCATAGCCCAGACGCCGCCGGGCAAGGTGGTCCGCCACCATCTCCGTGGTGATCGGCACGCCGGCGGGAAGACCCTCCAGCGTCGCGACAAGTGCGGGACCGTGGGACTCGCCCGCGGTCAGCCAGCGCAACCTGCTCAACGGTGCTCCTCATGCTCGCGCCCGGGTGCTGCTGCTGCGTACACGTGTGCTCGCGTACGGCGACGGCGCGACCGGGTGCGCGGCCCTGGCCCGCCATGTCCGATCCTCCCACGTCCGGGCGCGGGAACCGGCCGCAGGTCCATCAAGCGGGACGGCCGGATACGGACGGCGAGGTTCAGCGCGCCCCCTGACTCCCCCTGCCCCGCGCTCCGCCCCCTGCGGACCTCAGCGGGTGGTACGGGAAGCGAGCGCGTGTTCCCCGGCTTTTCTCATGGCGCCCACGGGGGCCGGCTGCCGCCCGGTCATCTGCTCCACCTGGAGCACGGCCTGGTGCACGAGCAGGTCGAGGCCGCCGACCACGGCTCCGCCGTACGCGGACCAGCGCGCCGCGAGATCGGTCGGCCAGGGGTCGTACAGCACGTCGAAGAGGGTCGTGGGGCTCCCCGGGACGGCGGCGGCCAGCGCGTCCGTGGTCCCGGCCGGAGTCGTGGCGATCACCAGCGGCGCCCGCAGCGCCTGTGCGGCGTCGGCCCAGTCCTCGGTACGCACCTCGATGCCGAGGCGCTCGCCCCACTCGCGCATCTCGGCGGCCCGCTCCGGGCTCCGCACGTACGCGACGACCTCACCGGTGCAGATCCGCGCGAGGGCGGCCAGCGCGGAGGAGGCGGTGGCGCCGGCCCCGAGAACGGCGGCCGAGTCGACCTGCTCGATCCCCCGCTCGCGCAGCGCCGCGACCATCCCCGGGATGTCGGTGTTGTCGCCGACGCGCCGCCCGTCCTCGGTGAACACGACGGTGTTGACCGCCTCGACGGAGGCGGCCGTCTCGCTGATCTCGTCGAGCAGCGGCATGACGGCCCGCTTGAGCGGCATCGTCAGCGACAGCCCGGCCCACTCCGGTCCGAGGCCCTCGACGAAGGCGGGCAGCGCCGCCTCGTCGACCTCGAAGCGGTCGTACGTCCACTCACCGAGGCCCAGTTCCCGGTATGCGGCGCGGTGCAGCACCGGGGAGAGGGAGTGCGCGATCGGTGAACCGAGCACGGCCGCCCGGGAGGCGTCAGTTGCCCGAGCTGGCATTGAATTTGTCCTTGAGTTTCTCGAACTGGGCCAGCGTCTTGGCGAATTCCGTGTTGTTCTGACCGTCGGTCGCCACGAAATACATCCAGCCGTCCTTCGTGGGGTTGAACACCGCCCTGAAGGCGTCGTCGCCCGGATTGCCGATCGGACCGGGCGGCAGACCGCGATGGTAATACGTGTTGTACGGGTCCGGATTGCTGTTGATCTCGGACTCGCCAATATTGATCTTGCTCTGGCCCTTCAGGTAATTGAAGGTCGAGTCGAACTGCAGCTTCTGGTTGGTCTCGGTGTTGGTGCTCTTCAGACGGTTGTAGACGACCTCGGCCATCTTGCGGTAGTCGTCGTGCGTCTTGCCCTCGGCCTGGACCAGGCTCGCGACCGTGACCACCTGAAGCGGGTTGTCGAGCTTGAGGGACTTCGCCTTCGCCACGAGCCCCATTGCCGTGTACTTCTTGTTGGCCTGCGCGACCATGCTCTTCAGCACGACCTCGGGCTTCATGCCCTTGGCGGCGGGATACGTGAGCGGGTAGAGGAACCCCTCCAAGGGGTCCTTTATGTCCTTGTCGGTGTTCGCCCAGCTCGGCAGCCCGAGGGTCTTGTACTTCTTCTTCGCGACGGCGCTCGTCGTGCCCTTGGCGAGTCCGAGTTTCGTGTCGATCGCCGCGTACACTTGGGAATTACGGAAACCGGGAGGCACGGTCACGTTGTTCTGGCTCTTGGGGTCGAGCATCAGCTCGACGGCGCTCTTGGCCGACATCCCCTTGCGCAGGAGATAGGCACCGGCCTGAATCGACTTGCCCTTGGGATTCTCCGCCTGAGCGGACACGAACGCGTCCACGCTCTTGACGACACCGGCAGCCTTCAGTTTCTGGCCGATGACATAACCGCCCTCGCCCTTGCCGATCTCGACGGGGACCTGCCCCGTCCCCTCGCCGGCAAAGTCGGGAGCCGCGCCGAAACGATTCTGGTAGTAGTGGTACCCGAAATACCCGGCTCCGGCGAGACCTCCGCCGAAGACCATGACGACCACCAGGCAGGCGCAGCCGCTGCGGCGCTTCTTGCCCTTGCCGCCACGCTCCTTGCCGCCGCCGCGCTGCTCCTTGCGGTCCCCGCGGCCCCGGCGCTTCTTCGGGTCGTCGTCCTCGTCGAAGTCGTCGTCATCGTCGTCGCCACCGGCGAAGAAGGCGTGCTCGCCCTGGTCCGGTCCCGGGTCCCAGTCCGGCTCGGGTTCGGGCTCGGCACGGCGCCTGGCCGGCGGCTCGGGCGGCGGATAGGCGTCCGGGGTGTTGTAGGAGTCCGGCTGCTCGGCCGCGTACTGGCCCGCGTAGGGGTCTGCGGGATCGGCCGTGTACGGCACCTGGGGCTGCGCTCCGGTGCCGCTGTCGGCGTACTGCTGCCGGCCCTGGCCGGGATACTGCTGCTGACCCTGGCCGTTGAACTGCTGCTGCCCCTGGTACTGCTGCCCGCCCTGACCGGGATACTGCTGCCCCTGGCCGTTGAACTGCTGCTGCTGACCCTGGCCCTGGTACTGCTGCCCCTGCCCCGGATACTGCTGCTGCCCCTGATGGGGGTACTGCTGCTGACCCTGGCCGGGATACTGCTGCCCCTGATCGGGGTACTGCTGCTGACCCTGGTACTGCTGCCCCTGATACTGCTGCTGGCCGGGATACTGCCCGTGCTGGCCCTGCGCCGGGTACTGCTGCCGGCCCTCGTACTGCTGCCCCTGGCCCCAGTCGCCCTGCTGCTGCGGAGAGTGCTGCGGCTGGCCGCCGTCGTAGGCGGACTGGCCGTCTGCGGCCTGTCCGCCCCATCCGATGTCCCCGTACAACGGGTCCTCCGGATTCCACGGTTCGGAGCCAGAGCCCCGGCCATACTCAGTCATCGATCCCCTACGAGCCGCGAGCCGGCAGCGGCCGGCTCGTCTGGCCCGGCTCCCGTCCGCCTCTTTACTGTGCGACGGCTGTTCGAACACCACCGCATCGGGCGGAACGTTACCGTATCGCGATCACATGACCACTTCGACGCCCTCGCCGGGCGACTTGCCTGACACCCGTTCGGATTCCAGGGCCTGCTGCAGGATCACGACGGCTGCCGCCTGGTCGATGACCGACCTGCCCTTCTTCGACTTCACGCCCGAGGCGCGCAATCCCTGACTGGCCGTGACCGTGGTCATCCTCTCATCCACGAGCCGTACCGGAACAGGAGCGATCCCTTCCGCGAGCAACTGGGCGAAGGCACGGACCTTGGCCGCGGCGGGACCCTCGCCCCCCTTGAGGGAGCGAGGGAGTCCGACGACGACCTCGATCGGCTCGTACTCCTCGACGAGCTGCCTCAGCCGGCGGTGGGCGGCCGGGACGTCACGTCCCGGGACCGTCTCCACCGGGGTCGCGAGGATCCCGTCGGGGTCGCACGAGGCGACCCCGATCCGGGCGTCCCCGACGTCGATCGCGAGCCGACGCCCTCTGCGCATCTCCACCGTTTTCTTACTTGGCCGTCTCGGCGACGAGGCGCTGCACCGCGTCGATGGCCTCGCCGACGGCGGCGGGGTTCTGGCCGCCGCCCTGGGCGACGTCCGGCTTGCCGCCACCGCCACCACCGAGGGTCTTGGCGGCGCTGCGGACCAGCTCACCGGCCTTCAGACCACGCTCGCGGGCGGCCTCGTTGGTGGCGATGACGGTGAGCGGCTTGCCGCCCGAGACCGTGAACAGGGCCACGACGGCGGCCCGTCCGCCCTGGATGCGGCCGCGCACGTCGAGGACCAGCTTGCGCAGGTCGTCGGCACCCGTACCGTCCGGGACCTGACCGGTGACCAGGGCCACGCCGTTGACGTCCTGGGCGGACTCGACGAGGCCGGCGGCGGCCTGGAGGACCTTCTCCGCGCGGAACCTCTCGATCTCCTTCTCGGCGTCCTTCAGCTTGCCGAGCATGGCGGCGACCTTCTCCGGAAGCTCCTCCGAGCGGCCCTTGACCAGCTCCTGGAGCTGGGCGACGACCGTGTGCTCACGGGCCAGGAAGTTGTACGCGTCGACGCCGACCAGGGCCTCGATACGGCGCACGCCGGAACCGATCGACGACTCGCCGAGCAGCTTGACCAGACCGAGCTGGGCGGTGTTGTGCACGTGTGTGCCGCCGCACAGCTCCTTGGAGAAGTCGCCGATGGTCACGACACGGACGCGCTCGCCGTACTTCTCGCCGAACTCGGCGATGGCGCCCTGCTTCTTGGCCTCGTCGATGCTCATGACCTCGGCCTGGACGTCCAGGTCGCGGGCGAGCACCTCGTTGATCTGCTGCTCGACGTCCCTCATCACGGCCGTCGGGACGGCGGAGGGGGAACCGAAGTCGAAACGGAAGCGGCCGGGCTGGTTCTCCGAACCGGCCTGGGCGGCCGTCGGGCCGAGGGCGTCGCGCAGCGCCTGGTGCGTGAGGTGCGTGGCCGAGTGGGCGCGGGCGATGGCCGTGCGACGGCGTACGTCGATGGTGGCCTGGGCCTTGGCGCCGACGGTGACCTCGCCGACCTGGACGACGCCCTTGTGGACGTACACACCCGGGACCGGCTTCTGGCAGTCGCGGATCTCGATGACGGCGCCGGTGTCGACCCGGATGCGGCCCGTGTCACCGATCTGGCCGCCGCCCTCGGCGTAGAACGGGGTGCGGTCGAGGACGATCTCGACCTCGTCGCCCTCGGTGGCGGCCGGGGAGGAGACACCGTCGACGAGGATGCCGACGACCGTCGACTCGGCCTCGGTGCCGTCGTACCCGACGAAGTCGGTCTCACCGGCGGCGTCGGCGATCTGACGGTAGGCACCGAGATCGGCGTGGCCGGACTTCTTGGCGCGGGCGTCGGCCTTGGCCTTGTCCCGCTGCTCCTTCATCAGGCGGCGGAAACCGTCCTCGTCCACCGACAGGCCCTGTTCGGCGGCCATTTCGAGGGTGAGGTCGATCGGGAAGCCCCAGGTGTCGTGGAGCAGGAAGGCCTTGTCGCCGGCGAGGACCGTGCCGCCGGAGTCCTTGGTGTCGGTGATGGCCGTGTCGAGGATGTTCGTGCCGGCCTTCAGCGTCTTGAGGAAGGCGGCCTCCTCGGCGAGGGCCACGGTCTCGATCCGCTGCCGGTCGCTGACGAGATCCGGGTACTGCTGGCCCATCATCTCGATCACGACGTCGATGAGGTCCTTGACGACGGGACCGGTGGCACCGAGCAGGCGCATGTTGCGGATGGCGCGGCGCATGATGCGGCGCAGCACATAGCCGCGGCCCTCGTTGCCGGGGCTCACGCCGTCGCCGATGAGCATCACGGAGGTGCGCATGTGGTCGGTGACCACACGCAGCGAGACGTCGGAGCCGTGGGCGGCGCCGTACTCGACGCCCGTCAGCTCGGTGGCCTTCTTGATGACGGCCATCGACGTGTCGATCTCGTACATGTTCTGCACGTCCTGCAGAATCATGGCGAGGCGTTCCAGGCCGAGGCCGGTGTCGATGTTCTTGCTGGGCAGCTCGCCGAGGATCTCGAAGTCGTCCTTCGAGGTGCCCTCGCCGCGCTCGTACTGCATGAAGACCAGGTTCCAGATCTCCACGTAGCGCTCGTCGTTGACGGCCGGGCCGCCCTCGACGCCGAACTCCGGACCGCGGTCGTAGTTGATCTCGGAGCACGGACCACAGGGGCCCGGGACGCCCATGGACCAGTAGTTGTCCTTCTTGCCCAGGCGCTGGATGCGCTCGGCCGGGACGCCGATCTTGTCGCGCCAGATGGTCTCGGCCTCGTCGTCGTCGAGGTAGACCGTGATCCACAGACGCTCGGGGTCAAGGCCGTAACCACCCTTGTCCTGGGGCGAGGTGAGCAGCTCCCAGGCGTAGGTGATGGCCCCTTCCTTGAAGTAGTCACCGAAGGAGAAGTTGCCGCACATCTGGAAGAACGTGCCGTGGCGCGTGGTCTTGCCGACCTCTTCGATGTCGGGCGTGCGCACGCACTTCTGCACGCTGGTGGCGCGCGCCCAGGGGGCCTTGACCTCGCCGAGGAAGTACGGCTTGAAGGGGACCATGCCGGCGGGGACCAGGAGCAGAGTCGGGTCGTCCGCGATGAGCGACGCCGAAGGGACGACGGTGTGACCGCGTTCCTCGTAGAAGCTCAACCAGCGGCGGCGGATTTCAGCCGACTCCATCAGTGGTCCTCATTCCGGTTGTACGTGTACGTCGTGTTGTCGATGTACTTGATCTGCTTGTTGTCGCCGGACTGCTCGCCGCCGCCGATCGCGGCAATACGGCGCTGGGTGGGCAGTTCGGAATCCGGGTTCGCGTTCAGACCGAGCACCTCGCCGAGTTCGGCCTCTCGCTGGGCCATCCCGTCACGGACGTCGAGCGCGAACTCCTTGAGGCGGTGACCCGCGTCGATCGCCTTGTTCGCGGCCTGCGCCGCGAGGCTCTCGGGGGTGAGCTGCCTGAGCTTGCGGTTGACCTTGGTGGTGGCCCATACACCCGCGGCTGCGCCCGCGGTGAACCAGAACGTACGGCGGAACATCGCTGCGTCAGTCCTTCTTCCGCTTTCCCCGCCGCGTGGACGGGACGGGGCGGCCCACGATCACGGAACGCCGGGCCGCTTTCTCGGGCACATTCTCACGACGGCCTCCGATGGCCCGGCGCACGCCGTACCCGAACGCCGCGACCTTGACCAGCGGGCCGCCGAACGTGGAGGCGACGGTCGTCGACAGCGCCGAGGCGTTCGACGTGACCTCCTGGACGTCCGACGCGATGGCGTCGACCCGGTCGATCTGCGTCTGCGCGGAGCGCACCGCCGCCGAGGCGTCGGCCAGGAGCGGGACGGCCTGGTCGGTCACGTCCGCCACGAGCTTGGTGGTCGCCCTGAGCGTCTGGGCCAGCCTCACCAGTGCGACGGCGAGGAAGGAGACCAGGATCGCCCAGAAGACGGCCACCAGGATCCCGGCCACCTCACCACCGGACACTGTGCACCCGCTCCCTGACTGTGTGCCTGAACATCGAAAAGTCGTCACCCGAGCCTATCGCGCCGGGGCCGGGGCTCCGTACCGCATTTATCCGCTCCGGAGTGTGGAGTTGCGCGAACCGATTGTACGGAGCGCTAACGGGTCAGTACGCTCCGTATCTCATGCAGCGTTCTCATCCCGGCCGACACTCCGGTCCTGCCGTACCCGGCAATCTGCCCCTGGAACTCGACGCGTTCGTGGGGCGCTCCGCCGAGCTCGCGCGGCTGGCCGAGGCGCTGGAGGCGGTCCGCCTGGTCACCGTGACCGGTATGGGGGGCGTGGGCAAGACCCGGTTCGCCACGCACGCGGCGGCGGGGACGGACCCACGCGACGGGGTGTGGCACGTGGACCTGTCCGCGGTGCACGACCCGGGACTCGTCGAGTACGCCGTGGCCGAGGCCCTCGGTCTGACGGACCACACGGCGAAGCCGCCGCGCCGGGTGCTGCTCGACCATGTCGCCGGGCGCCGGCTCCTGCTGGTCCTGGACGGCTTCGAGCACCTGGTCGACGTGAGTGCCTCGCTGATGGGCGAGTTGCTGCGGCGGGCCCCCGGACTGCGGGTGCTGGCCGTGGGCCGCAGACCGCTGGGGATCGCGGGCGAGCGGGTGTTCCCGCTGGCTCCGCTGGCCGAGACGGAGGCGGTGGAGCTGTTCGCGGACCGGGCGGCGGCCCGGGTGCCCGGCTTCGCGCTGGACGAGGGGAACAGGTCCGACGTCCTGGAGCTGTGCCGGCAACTCGACGGGATCCCGCTGGCACTGGAACTGGCGGCGGGGCGCGTCGGCGCCCTCTCCCCCGCGCAGTTGCTCGCCCGTCTGGAGGACCGGTTCCGGCTGCTGACCGGCGGTGTGCGCGACGCGCCGCCGCGGCACCAGACACTGCGGACGGCGATCGGCTGGAGCCACGAACTGTGCACACCGGGGGAACGGCTGCTGTGGGCACGCCTGTCGGTGTTCGCCGGGCAGTTCGACCTGGAAGCCGCGGAGTATGTGTGCAGCGGGGACGGACTGCCCGCCGACGACGTCCTGGACGTGCTCGGCGAACTGCTCGGGCAGTCGGTGCTCTCGCGCGAGGAGACCGCGGCCGGTGTGCGCTACCGCATGCTCGACACCGTCCGGGCCTACGGCGCGCACTGGCTGACGGCGACGGGCGACGCGGAGCGGCTGCGCCGTCGTCACCGTGACTGGTACATGGGCCTGGTCACCTGGTGCGAGCTGGACTGGTTCTCGCCGCGGCAGGCCGAGGTGGCGGTGCGCGTCGAGACGGAACTGCCGAATCTGCGTTGCGCGCTGGAGTATTCGCTCGGCGAACCCGACGAGGCGCATCTGGGCCAGTATCTGGCGGGCGCCCTGTGGTTCTACTGGGTCGGCTGCGGCCGCCTCTCGGAGGGGCGGCACTGGCTGGAGCGCAGTGTCGAGCTCGACGGCGACCGCGACCAGTCGCGGCTGAAGGCCCTGTGGGTGCTCGGCTATGTGGCGGTGCTCCAGGGGGACTCGGTGCCCGCGCTGTCCGCGCTCCAGGAGTGCCGCGACGAGGCGGAGCGCTGCGAGAACGCCGTCGCGGTCGCGTACGCCGAGCATCGCACCGGCTGTCTGGCCCTGGTCACGGACGACATGGCGCGCGCCGAGAAGCTGCTGCGCTCGGCGCTGGACCGCTATCACGAGATCGGTGAGCTCAACAGCAATGTGCTGATGGGCCAGATCGAACTGGCCATGGCGCTCGCCTTCCAGGGCGACATGCCGGGCGCGGTGAAACTGTGCGAGGACGTCCGCGGGGTCTGCGAGGACCACGGGGAGCGCTGGGCGCTGGCGTACGCGCTGTACGTCCTCGCGTACCAGGCCCAGGTCGAGGGCGATCAGGTGCGGGCGCGCGGTCTGCTGGAGCAGGGCCTCGGTATCGCGCACGGCTTCCACGATCTGCTCGGCGCCGTTCTCGCCGTCGAACTGCTCGCCCTGGTCACGGTGGTGGAGGGCGACGCGGCCGAGGCCGCGGTGCTCCAGGGGGCGGCGGCGCGTATGTGGCCGTCGGTGGGGCTGCCGCTGTTCGGCTCGGCGTACTACAACGCGCCGCACGAGCGCTGCGCGGCCCTTGCCCGGCAGGAGCTGGGCGACGAGCGGTACGAGGAGTGCGTACGGGCGGGCGGGCTGCTGGGGCAGGACGCGGCGGTCGCCCGGGCGCTGGGCGGGGCCGGGGTGCCGCCGCTCGGTGCGGTGCCCTCGCCGCGCAGGCTGCCCCCGGATGTGCGAAAGCCCGCCGTCTCGCCCACCTCGAAGGGCGGGGAGACGACGGGCTGACGCCGACGCGTAGGTGGTACCGCGTCCGCTGCCAGAAGATCAGCGGGCGTAGTACTCGACGACGAGCTGCTCGTCGCAGATCACCGGGATCTCCTTGCGGTTCGGCTCACGGTCCAGGCGGAAGGCCAGGGCGGCGAGGTTCACCTGGAGGTAGCGCGGGGTCTCACCGTCGGGGGCGAACCCACCGGCACGGGCGACCTCGAACAGCGTCTTGCTGCGGCTGCGCTCGCGGACCATCACGACGTCGTCGGGACGGACACGGAACGACGGCTTGTCGACCTTGCCGCCGTTGACCTCGATGTGGCCGTGAACGACCATCTGGCGGGCCTGGTAGATCGTGCGGGCGATGCCCGAACGAAGGACCAGCGCGTCGAGACGACGCTCGAGCTCGATGACCAGAGCCTCACCGGTCTTGCCCTGCGTCTTGGCGGCACGCTCGTAGGCGCGGACGAGCTGGCGCTCGGACACGTCGTACTGCGCGCGCAGACGCTGCTTCTCGAGCAGACGGACCTTGTAGTCCGAGTTCTGCTTGCGGCCACGGCCGTGCTCGCCCGGCGGGTAGGGGCGGGCCTCGAAGTACTTGACGGCCTTCGGGGTCAGCGCGATGCCGAGGGCACGCGACTTCTTGACCTTGGGGCGGGGCTGATTCGCCACTTCTATCTCTTTCCTGGTTTTCGGCTCACCCGAGTTAAGGGAGGTCGCATCCGCAGCCTGGGAGACCCCGCGGGCCCTGACGGGCCTGCCGGGCAGCCGCTCCCTGGTCTGGGCACATACGTGCAGCACACGAGTAGCCCACCGACCGTTCCCGGAGACCGGGTGGTGGTGGGCAGCCCGCGACACCTTCGACGGTGCGCGACGCTCCTGGATCCCCTCGCCGTACGAGTACGGTGACGGGGTTCCGGCTGGATGTCCCGTTGGGTGATGCCGACCGGAGCCGGACACGGGACGCAGCGCTTCGAGCCATGTTACAGGGTGCTCAGGAGCGCCCTCTACCGAGGCGCTTCCTGGTCCACTCCACCGCGTCGGCGTACCGCGCCTCGGCGCCGTGCCGGGTCGGGGTGTAGTACTCCCGGTCCGTGAGCTCCTCGGGCGCGTACTGCTGGGCCGCGATGCCCTCGGGCAGGTCGTGCGGATACACGTACCCCTGGGCGTGCCCGAGCTTGGCCGCGCCCTTGTAGTGCCCGTCGCGCAGGTGGGCCGGCACCGGACCCGCGTGTCCCTTGCGCACGTCCTCCAGTGCGGCGCCGATGGCGGTCGTCGCGGCGTTGGACTTCGGGGCCAGCGCGAGGGCGATGGTGGCGTGGCTGAGGGTGAGCGCGGCCTCCGGGAAGCCGATCATCGCGACGGCCTGCGCGGCCGCCACGGCTATGGGCAGCGCGTTCTGGTCGGCGAGGCCGATGTCCTCGCTGGCGGAGATCATCAGGCGCCGGGCGATGAACCGGGGGTCCTCGCCCGCATCGATCATCCGGGCCAGATAGTGCAGGGCGGCGTCCACGTCGGAGCCGCGGATGGACTTGATGAGCGCGCTCGCCACGTCGTAGTGCTGGTCGCCGTCGCGGTCGTACGTCACCGCGGCGCGGTCGACCGTCGCCTCCAGCGTCTGGAGGGCGATCTCCGGCTCGCCCTGGTCGAGCGCCGCGCCGGCCGCGGCCTCCAGGGCGGTCAGCGCACGGCGGGCGTCGCCGCCGGCGATGCGCAGCAGATGGTCCTCGGTGTCGCCGGGCAGGGCCACGGAGTCCCTGAGGCCGCGCTCCGAGGTGAGCGCCCGGCGCAGCAGGCCGCGCAGATCGTCGTCCGTGAGCGGTTCGAGGGTCAGCAGGAGGGAGCGGGAGAGCAGCGGCGAGATCACCGAGAAGTACGGGTTCTCGGTGGTCGCGGCGATCAGGGTCACCCAGCGGTTTTCCACGGCCGGGAGCAGGGAGTCCTGCTGGGCCTTGCTGAAGCGGTGGATCTCGTCCAGGAAGAGGACGGTCTCCTTGCCGTAGCCGCCGGTGGCGCGGCGGGCGCCCTCGATGACCGCGCGCACCTCCTTGACGCCCGCGGTGATCGCGGAGAGTTCCACGAACCGCTTGTCGGTGGCCTTGGAGACGACGTACGCGAGGGTCGTCTTGCCGGTGCCCGGCGGGCCCCAGAGGATCACCGAGGACGGTCCGGCCGGGCCGCCGCTCCCCTCGGCGACGAGTCTGCGCAAGGGAGAGCCCGGCTTCAGCAGATGCTGCTGCCCCACGACCTCGTCGAGGGTGCGCGGACGCATCCGCACAGCCAGGGGACTGCTGGACGGGTCCTTCTCCTGGCGCTCTTCCGCGGCGGCGGTGAACAGGTCGGGCTCCACGTCCGAAACCCTATGTCACACCACCGACAATCCCTCCCGGGCCGTGGACCGCGGTCGCGACCGGCCCGTCAGCTCGTCCAGAAGTCCCACCAGCGGGTCAGGATCAGCATGCCGATGATGCCGATGTGCAGTGCCGGCAGGACCCAGGTGAACTCGCCGAAGAATCCCTTGAGCCAGCCCGGGGCGGGCAGGAAGCCGTTGCGGACGTTGAAGGACGTCACGTACCAGAACATGATGATCGTGGCGACCCAGGCCAGGCTGCACCACAGGCAGAGCGAGTTGATCCGGTACAGCGACTGGAACTGGAGCCAGGTGCAGAACGCGACACCGAAGAGCGTGCCCGCGTTGAAGGTCAGCCAGTACCAGCGCGGGAAGGTCGCCCGGGCGAGCAGGCTCATACCGACGCAGATCACGATGCCGTAGGCGACGAGCCCCATCATGGGGTTCGGGAAGCCGAAGGCCGAGGCCTGCTCGCTCTTCATGATGTTGCCGCAGGAGACGACCGGGTTCAGGCTGCAGCCCGGAACGAAGTTCGGATTCTCCAGCAGCTTGAACTTGTCGATCGTGATGACCCACGCGGCAAGGAGACCGGCCGCACCCGTGATCACCAGCAGCACCGCGAGGGCACGGCTGCCGCCGGCCGTCCGCGCGGGGGTGGCGGCAGGGCGTTCCTGACCGGTCGGGACGTCCTTGACTGTCGTCTTGTTCATCACGCCGTTTCCGTAGTTTCGAGGGCCTGCGGGCAGGCTCATTGTGCCGCACCCGCCCGGCCGTCCACCGTTCGGTGGACATAAGAAGGTACGCGCGGTCTCCCCGGAAGGTTCGGTTCGGGGAGATGCTCGTCCGCATGACAACTCACGCGGATCGACTCGCGGTGGACGTACGGGGGCTGCGCAAGCAGTACGGGGACGTGACCGCGCTCGACGGTATCGATCTGGGCATCAGGCAGGGCGAGGTGTTCGGCCTGCTCGGACCCAACGGAGCGGGCAAGAGCACCACCGTGGAGATCCTCCAGGGCAATCGCCGGCGGGACGCGGGCGAGGTCTCCGTGCTCGGCTCGGATCCGGCGACGGCCACGCGCGTGTGGCGCTCACGCGTCGGAATCGTCTGGCAGGACGAATCCGCGCCCGCCGAGTTGACGGTGGGCGAGACCGTGCGGCATTTCTCCCGCTATTACCCGAATCCCCGTGACCCCGAGGAGGTCATCGGTCTGGTCGGTCTGGAGGCGAAGGCGGGCAGCAGGATCAAGGCGCTCTCGGGCGGTCAGCGCCGGCGGCTCGATGTGGCGCTCGGGGTGATCGGCGGGCCCGAGCTGCTGCTCCTGGACGAGCCGACCACGGGCTTCGACCCGGCGGCGCGACGACAGTTCTGGGAGCTGATCCGCAAGCTGGCCGACGAGGGCACGACCATCCTGCTGACCACGCACTACCTGGAGGAGGCCGAGGCCCTCGCGGACCGGCTGGCGGTCGTCGCGCGGGGCAGGGTCGTCGCCGAGGGCGAACCGGCCGCGCTGCGCGAGCGGTTCGGCAGCGAGGCCACGGTCGAATGGACGGAGGCCGACGGCAGCCCGCGCGGCGAGCGCACGGACACACCCACGAAGACGGTCGCCGAGCTCATCCGCCGCTTCGACGGGGAGATCCCGGGACTGCGGGTGAGCCGCCCCACCCTGGAGGACGTCTATCTGCGACTGACCGGCCTGGAGGACGCGCGATGACCACGACCGGCGTACGACCGGACACGAAGGACGCGTCCCTCCGGCTGCCCGGCGCCTGGGGGCTCGGGCTGCGCCGCGGCGGCCTGGAGATCAGGCAGTTCTTCCGCCAGCGGGACCAGGTGGTGTTCACCTTCGCCTTCCCGGTCGTCTTCCTCTTCCTGTTCGCGTCGATCTTCAGCAACGACGTGAAGGGCGCGGGCATCACCGCTTCCCAGCTCTACGTCCCCGCGATGATGGCCGCGGGCATCATGTCGACCAGCTTCCAGTCCCTCGGCATCTCCATCGCGATCGAACGGGACGAGAAGGTGCTGCGCCGGCTGCGCGGCACACCGATGCCGCCGGCCGCGTACTTCTTCGGCAAGATATGGCTGGTTCTGGTGACCGGCGCCCTGGAGACGGCGATCCTGCTCGCCGTCGGCACCACGCTGTACGACGTCGACCTGCCCTCCGATCCCGGCAGGTGGGCGGACTTCGGCTGGATCTTCGTCCTGGGTCTGACGGCCTGTGCCCTGCTCGGCATCGCGATCAGTTCGGTTCCGAAGTCGGGCAAGAGCGCCACGTCGGTGGTCGTCCTGCCCTTCCTCGTCCTCCAGTTCATCTCCGGCGTCTACATCTCCGTCGACACCATCCCGGACTGGATGCTGAACATCGGCGCGCTGTTCCCCCTCAAATGGATGTGCCAGGGGCTGCGCGGGGTGTTCCTGCCCGACTCCGCGAAGGTCCTGGAGCAGGCGGGCGACTGGGAGTTCGGGCGGATCGCGCTGGTGCTGGGGGCGTGGTGCGTCGGAGGACTGCTGCTGTGTCTGCTGACCTTCCGCTGGAAGAACCGGCGCGACGGCTGACGACTCCGGAACGCCGGCCGATCGTGCGGCCGGGCTCGACCGACATCGGCGACGACTTCCTGCCCCTGC
>NZ_JBSFZS010000129.1:0-20312 GCF_053600395.1 Streptomyces sp. NPDC005070
GCTCCCGCTCGGCCCGGGCGGGGTCCCCACCCCCGCGGGGGCCTTCTTGTCTCGCGGGGTGTTCCCCCGAAGGGGGCGCCCGGAATTCTCCGGGCGCCCCCTTCGTCGTACCACGGTCCGCGCTTGTCGTACCGCGGTTGCCGCTTCGTCGTATCGCGGTTCGCGCTCAGTCGCCCGGAGGCGTCCTCGGCGCTGCCGGGCTCACGCCTCGCGGCGGTGCCTGGCCGGGGCCGGAGCGTCGCCGCGCTCCTGGGCGAGCGCGGCCTTGCGCTCCTTCTCCGCCTGCTCCTCGGCCTCCATCTCCGCGAACACGTCGATGGGCGGCGGCGCCTTGGCCAGGAAGACCCAGGTGAGCCAGACGGCGAGCAGGAACGGCGGGATCTTCAGAGCGATCAGGACCCAGCCGAACTGGGCGGTGTCGGCCCACCAGTAGAGCGGGAAGAGCACCGCGCACTTGGCGAGCAGGATCAGGCCCCAGGCCCAACTGGCCTTCGCGTACGCCTTCTTGCGGCCGGGGTTGCGGGTGCGCCAGGAGAGGTTCTCCTTGAAGACCGGGCCGAGGATCAGCCCGATCAGCGGGACGCCCGCGAGGGTGGTCACGATGTAGGCGATGGCGAGGCCGAGCGTATAGAGCATGCCCGGCAGGTAGAAGTCCTTCGCGTTGCCCGTCATCATCGCGAAGACCACGCCGAAGGCGACGCCGAAGACCCCGCTGAAGGCGTGCTTCACGGTGTCCCGCCGCACCAGGCGGACCACGACGAGCAGCAGGGACACCGCGAGGGCGGCGATCGCCGCCCAGTGCAGGTCCTTGTTGATCGTGAAGATGGTGACGAAGAGCAGGCCCGGCACCACGGTCTCGACCATGCCGCGCACGCCGCCGAACGCCTCGAAGAGTGCGGCCTCGGTCACCGCCCGTGCATCCTGCTGGGCGTCCTGGGCGTCTTCGGTCGGCTTGTCGAGCGACGTCACCGGCTACTCCCGTCCGAGGGGTCTGAGTTCGTACTTCGGATTGAACAACACCCTACGGCCCCGGCTCATCGAGATACGGCCCGAGGCGATCAACTTGCGTCCGGGCTCGATGCCGACGATGGAACGACGGCCGAGCCAGACCACGTCCAGGGCGGCCGAGCCGTCGAACAGCTCGGCCTCCAGAGCCGGCACACCGGCTCTCGGCCGCAGAGTGACCGTGCGCAAGGTACCAGTAACCGTGACGATCTGCCGGTCGTGGCAGTCACCGATACGGGTACACCCCGCGGTCGCCGTGTCCTCCCGCAGCTCCTCGGACTCCAGGTCCTCCTGGGACGAGGAGAGCCGGTCCATCATGCGCCGGAAGCGGCCCGCCGGCTTTTCGGAACGAGGAACAGCACTCATACCGAAAGCGTACCGGGGGGCGCCGACAGCTTCGCACCCGCGGCACGGCCGCCCGAACCGGCCGCGGACCGCGCTCGATCGGGCGACCGCCGCTGCTCGCACAGACGATCGACGGGGGATGATCGCGTCACCGTTCGAACCTGTAGCCCATCCCCGGCTCGGTGATGAAGTGCTTCGGGTGCGAGGGGTCCACCTCCAGCTTGCGGCGGAGCTGAGCCATGTAGACCCGCAGATAGTTCGTCTCCGTCCCGTAGGACGGGCCCCAGACCTCCTGGAGCAGTTGCTTCTGGCCGACGAGCCGGCCGGAGTTGCGGACCAGCACGTCCAGCAGATGCCACTCGGTGGGGGTGAGCCGGACGTCCCGCCCGTCGCGCTGCACCTTCTTCGCCGCCAGATCGACGGTGAAGCCCGCGGTCTCCACGATCACGTCGTCCTCGCCGCCCCCGGTGGGCTCCGCGCGGCGGACGGCGGCGCGCAGCCGGGCGAGCAGTTCGTCCATGCCGAAGGGCTTGGTGACGTAGTCGTCGGCGCCCGCGTCGAGGGCCTCGACCTTCTCGTCCGAGGAGTGCCGGGCGGACAGCACCAGGATCGGCACCCGGGTCCAGCCGCGCAGCCCCTTGATCACCTCGACGCCGTCCATGTCGGGCAGGCCGAGGTCGAGCACGACGACGTCGGGATGGCGGGCGGCGGCGAGCTGGAGCGCGGTGGCTCCGTCGGGGGCCGCGTCCACCTCGTACTTGCGTGCCTTCAGGTTGATCACGAGGGCTCGGGTGATCTGCGGCTCGTCGTCGACCACGAGGACCCGGGTCATGAAGCCTGCCTTTCCGCTACCGCTGTTCGGGCTGCCAGGTCGGGACGGCGGTCCACCGCCCGCACCGTGAGCACCATGGTGAGTCCGCCGCCGGGGGTGTCCTCGGCGTTGAGGGTGCCGCCCATCGCCTCGGCGAAGCCGCGGGCGACCGCGAGGCCGAGGCCCACTCCGGTGCCGCGCGGGGCGTCGCCGTAGCGCTGGAAGGGCGCGAATATCCGGTCCTTTGCCTCGTCCGGGACGCCGGGGCCGCGGTCCATCACGCGCACCTCCACGCGGTCGGCCATGGCGCTCGCGGCGACCAGGACCCGTTCGTCGACGGGGCTGTACTTGACGGCGTTCTCGACGAGGTTGGCGACGGCGCGCTCCAGGAGTCCGGCGTCGACGGCGACCATCGGCAGGCTCTCCGGGATCTCCAGGTCCACGCTGTCCTCGGGGACGCCGCCGAGTGCCATCGGGACGACCTCGTCCAGGTCGATCTCGCGGATCAGCGGAGTGACCGTGCCGGTCTGGAGCCGCGACATGTCCAGCAGGTTGCCCACCAGGTGGTCGAGGCGGTCGGCGCCGTCCTCGATGCCTTCGAGGAGCTCGGCCTGGTCCTCGTCGGACCAGGCCACGTCGTCGGAGCGCAGGGACGAGACCGCCGCCTTGATCCCGGCGAGCGGGGTGCGCAGGTCGTGGCTCACCGCGGCCAGCAGGGCGGTGCGGATGCGGTTGCCCTCGGCCAGCTCCTTGGCCTGGTCCGCCTCGTACTGGAGGCGCTGGCGGTCGAGGACCACCACGGCCTGCGCGGCGAAGGCGGCCAGTACACGGCGGTCGGAGGCGGGCAGGACGCGTCCGGAGAGGGCGAGCGCCATGTGGTCGCCGACCGGCATGTCGACGTCGGCGTCCTCGGGGCGGGTCGCGGGCGCCGGTCCCGCACTGCCCGCGCACGTCCACGGGTCGACGTCGCCCGCGCGCTCCAGCAGGGCGACCGATTCCATCCCGAAGGTCTCCCGGACGCGCTCCAGCAGGGCTTCCAGGCTGGTCTCGCCGCGCAGCACGCTGCCCGCCAGGAAGGAGAGGATCTCCGACTCGGCCCGGAGCCGCGCCGCCTGGTGCGTACGCCGGGCCGCCAGGTCCACCACCGACGCCACGGAGACGGCGACGCCCACGAAGATCACGATGGCGACGATGTTCTTCGGGTCGGCGACGGTCAGCCGATGCAGGGGCGGTGTGTAGAAGTAGTTCAGCAGCAGCGAGCCGAAGGCGGCCGAGGCCAGGGCCGGGAGCAGTCCGCCGAGCAGGGCCGCCGCGACCGTGACCGCCAGGAACAGCAGCATGTCGTTGGCGAGGCCGAGGTCGATGGTGTTGAGCAGCAGGGCCATGGCCACGGGCCCGCCGATGCCGATCGCCCAGCCCCAGATGATCCGGGAGCGCCCGAGCCGTGCTCCGCGCGCCACCGGCAGGCCGCGCCCCTTGGCGACCTCCTCGTGGGTGACGATGTGGACGTCCAGGTCGGGGCCGGACTCCCGGGCCACCGTGGTGCCCACGCCCGGACCGAAGATGTACTGCCAGGTCTTGCGGCGGGAGGAGCCGAGCACGATCTGGGTGGCGTTGACCCCACGCGCGAAGTCCAGCAGGGAAGCGGGGATGTCGTCGCCGACCACGTGGTGGAAGGTGCCGCCGAGGTCCTCGACCAGGGTGCGCTGGACGGCCAGCTCCTTGGGCGAGGCGGAGGTGAGGCCGTCGCTGCGGGCGATGTAGACGGCCATGACCTCGCCGCCCGCGCCCTTCTCGGCCAGTCGCGCCGCACGCCGGATCAGCGTCCGCCCCTCCGGGCCGCCGGTCAGCCCGACGACGATCCGCTCCCGCGATCCCCAGATCTTGGAGACCCGGTGTTCGCTGCGGTACTCCGTCAGGTATTCGTCGACCCGGTCGGCGACCCACAGCAGCGCGAGCTCACGCAGGGCCGTGAGGTTGCCCGGACGGAAGTAGTTGGACAGGGCCGCGTCAACCTTGTCGGGTTTGTAGATGTTGCCGTGGGCCATGCGACGGCGCAGCGCGGGTGGCGACATGTCGACCAGCTCGATCTGGTCCGCCCGCCGCACCACCTCGTCCGGCACGGTCTCGCGCTGCCGTACACCCGTTATCGACTCGACGACGTCACCCAGTGACTCCAGGTGCTGGATGTTGACGGTGGAGACGACGTCGATGCCGGCGGCGAGCAGTTCCTCCACGTCCTGCCAGCGCTTGGCGTTGCGGGAGCCGGGCACGTTCGTGTGCGCCAGTTCGTCCACCAGGGCGACGGCCGGGGCGCGGCTGAGCACGGCGTCCACGTCCATCTCGCTGAAGACGCCGCCCCGGTACTCCAGCTCCTTGCGCGGCACCTGCTCCAGGCCGTGCAGCATCACCTCGGTCCGAGGCCGGTGATGGTGCTCGACGAACGCCACCACGCAGTCCGTCCCGCGTTCGATGCGGCGATGCGCCTCGGACAGCATCGCGTAGGTCTTGCCCACGCCCGGAGCCGCACCGAGGTAGATCCGAAGCTTGCCGCGTCCCATGAGCCTATTGTCTTCCTGTCACCGCTGTGTACGCAGCGTCGACCTTACGGCCAGGATTCCCGGCGAAGGGGACGAGCGGCCCGCCGGGGAACGTCCTTGACGGAACTCTGATGCCCCGCACTCCGATGCCTCGCACGCGGTGGCACTGGTGACAGCGGTGGTGCCGGTCTCGGTCTGGCTCATGTTCTCTCCCCGTGCTCCCTGTGATCCCCGGTGGACCGGGCGCCGGCGTCCCGGCCGGACCCCCGTTCCCTCATCCCCTCATCGGACGGGACCCCGGATTCGGTTCACGCGAGATTGTCACCGTGCGTCAGCGTCTCCCACGCCACGAAGAGGTTGTTCGCGCCGGCCGGGCGGTTCTGCCGGGTGAGTGCCTGGGTGTTGGTCATCGCGATGCCCAGGCGGTTGTGCAGGGCGTTGTAGCCGACCTCGGTGACCGGGCCGAGCCCGAGGTTCAGCGAGCCGCCGCACAGCCAGCTCGGCACGGCCGCGCCGAGCTGGTACTTCGACTGGAAGCCGAGCGCCTGGCGCAGCCGTTCGCCGACGTCGGTGCCGTACAGGTCCTGCCCCTGGATGCGGCTGGTCTCGGCGACGTGCGCGATGGCCGAGATGCCGTAGCCGGTGTGGGTGAAGTCGCGGCAGGTCTCCTGGGTGAGCCCGGTAACGAAGGTGGACTGCCCCTGCCAGTAGCTGACGATCTTCGCCGTGGTGTCGAGGTTCTGGCTCGGCACCGTCTTCGGCACGGCGCCGTCGGTGGAGAGGTAGACGTACGCGGCGGTGCGCGTCCGGAACTTCGCCATGGCCTTGTCGTAGGACGTCCTGTCCTCGAGGAAGACGGAGATGCCGACCGCGGCCTCCGTCATCGACAGTTCCCAGTTCCCGTTGGAGTTGGAGCCGTTGATGATCTCGGGCAGGTAGACGTCGCGCAGCATGCTCGCGAAGCGGCCGGAGTTGGCCCAGGAGCCGGTGTACGTGTACTTGATGATCTCGGCCGCCTTGGGCCAGGAGGAGCCCGCCCAGCCGGTCTGCAGGGGCGCGTTGCTGTTGGTGTGGGACTTGATCACCGCGGACCAGGCGTCCATCAGCTCGATGGCTTTCTTGGCGTACCGGTCGTCGCGTGTGATGTACCAGGCGAGGGCGTCGGTGTACGCGGCGATCGCGTCCTCGCGCTCGTCCGTGCAGCCGTAGTTGGGATTGGAGTACGAGCCGCACTCGACGGTCGCACGGGGCGTGGGGGTGCGGGTGAGCGAGGCGTACTTGCTCGCCATCATCTGGTCGTAGGCGCCCTTCCAGGGCTGGGCGCCGGCCAGAACCTCGGTACGGGCGAAGTCGAGCTGTCCCTTGGAGACGGTGACTCCGGGGTGGACGAAGGTGGCGGGCGCCGCGTCGGCCGGGTGCGCGCCCGGCCAGGACAGGAGGGTGCCGACGAGTGCGGCGGTCGCGGCGGCGACGGTGACGAGGAGGGCCGGACGCCGTCGGCGTCGATGCCGAGTGGGGGTGTCGGACATGCAGAGCCATCCATTCTTGTATGTGAACTACACACGGGATGCTGAACATGGTGCGCTGGCCGGTGACCATAGGTACGGACCAGCCTTCCGTCAAGGCCTGAAGAAAGCGCCGCTGCTCAACCATCGTTCACATACGGGAATGCGATGGGCCGGGGCACGCCAAGCCCCCCGGGGATCCGCGCACGGGAGCCGGGCCAGCACGTGTGCCGGGGCCCGGCGAGCCCGCGCACGGGAAAGGGCCGCACCCCTGGGGATGCGGCCCTTCTGTCTGCCCGATTCCTTGTACGACCTTTGTCGGGCCGTCGTCCGGCCTTCGTCCGTCTAGCGGACTTCGGTGATCTCCGGACCGCGCTGGAGCTGTCCCATGCCGCCGGAGAAGCGGGAGCCGCTCTGGTCCTCCTGCTGAACAGCTTCGGGGACCATCTGCGCGTCGTTCGGCAGCTTCAGGACGATCGGGTCGCGGGGGGCCATCGGGCCCTCACCGCGGACGACGACCGTGTCCCGGAAGATCTGCTCCAGCAGACCCGCGGCCTGCGGCTGCACCGCGCCCTGCCCGGAGATCACTCCCCGCAGGAACCAGCGGGGACCGTCCACGCCGACGAACCGCACGACCTGGAAACCACCCGTGCCGTCCGGGAGCTGGACCGGTACCTGCGCCCGCAGCTCCCAGCCCAGCGGGCCCTCGACCTCGTCGATGACACCGCCCTGCTGGGTGATCCCGGAGGCGATCTCCTCGCGCACCTCGCCCCAGATGCCCTCGCGCTTGGGAGCGGCGAAGGCCTGGAGCTGCACGGCACTGTCGTTGACGACGACGGTCGCCGCGACGATCGCGTCGCCCGCGACCTCGACCCGCAGCTCCATGCCGTCGACTCCGGGCACGAACAGGCCACCGAGGTCCACCCGGCCCTCGGCCGGATCACGGACCTCCGCACTGTCCCAGGGCCCGTCGGGGCGCGGCTCCGGTTCGAGCCTCACGCGCCCGCGCTCCACGTCCTCGTCCGCCTCAGTGTCGACGCTGTCGACGACCTGCTCGGCCTCGCCCGCCGCGTCCTCGGCGGCACTGCCCTTCTTGCGACGTCCGAACACGTCACTGTCCTTCCCGGTCGGATACGACCGACGCGTATCGATTCCCACCCGTTGTGCTGTCCACAGCGGCATGGCCGCCGGTGGACCCGAAGCCCCCTGCGGCCCGCGCCGAGTCGGAAAGTTCCGCGACCTCCTGGAAGCGAACCTTCTCGACCTGCTGGACGACCAGTTGAGCAATCCGGTCGAAGCGCTCGAACCGCACCGACTCGCGCGGATCGAGATTCACCACGATCACCTTGATCTCCCCACGGTACCCGGCATCCACCGTCCCCGGGGCATTCACGAGGGCGACGCCGCAGCGGGCGGCGAGGCCCGAGCGCGGGTGCACGAAGGCCGCGTACCCCTCGGGCAGCGCGATGGCCACTCCCGTCGGCAGCACCGCCCGTTCACCGGGCTTCAGCTCGCGGCTCTCGGTGGTGCGCAGATCGGCTCCGGCGTCACCGGGGTGCGCGTACTCGGGAAGCGGGACTTCCGGATCGACGCGCCTGATCATCACGGGGACTTCAGGGCGGGGCTCGTCGGCCCCGGGATTACGGGTCACGGGTTCACCTCGAAGGCACGGGCTCGCCGGATCTGGTCCGGGTCGTTCATCGCCGCGCGGATCTCCTCCGGGCGGCCGTTGTCGATGAAGTGGTCGACCTTCACCTCGACGAAGAGGGCGTCCGCGCGGACGGCGACGGGGCCGTCGGGGCCGCCGATCCGCCCGGCGGCGGTGCAGTAGATCTTCCGGCCGGCCACCGCGGTGACCTCGGCCTCCAGATACAGGACGGTGTCGACGGGGACGGGGCGCCGGAAGTCGGTCTCCAGCCGTCCGGTCACCGCGATCGTCCGCAGCAGCCAGTTCAGCGAGCCGAGCGTCTCGTCGAGCGCGGTGGCGAGAACGCCGCCGTGCGCGAGGCCCGGGGCGCCCTGGTGGACGGTGCGCACCGTGAACTCCGCCGTGATCGTGACGCCCTCGCCCGCGCGGGCCTCCAGATGGAGTCCGTGGGGCTGCGCTCCGCCGCACCCGAAACAGTGTTCGTAGTGTGCTCCGAGGAGCTCTCCGGGGGCGGGCGCGTCGGGGTGCCGCACCGGCGCTACGGCGTCGGCGGGAGGCGTCAGAGCTGCGGAAGTACCACTCACAGCCGCAGACCTTACCCGCGCGTCCACCAAGTCTTCGCACCGTGCCAAGCTTGACGTCATGCAGCTCTCGGCCTCCCCGTACGAAGAACGTCTTACTGCGCCCCGGTCGTGGTGGGTGATCAGCTTCCTGGTCGGGCTCGCGATGGCCTTGATCTTCCTCCCGTTCGGCACCCTGCCGATGCTCGGAGCGCTCGTCGGCGGCACCGCCGTCGCGGCGGTCGCGGCCAGCGCGTACGGCTCGATCCGCATTCGCGTGGTCGGTGACGCGCTGATCGCCGGGGATGCCCGCATCCCGGTCTCGGCCCTCGGCGACGCGGAGATCATGGACCCGGAGGAAGCGCAGGCCTGGCGCACCTACAAGGCCGACACCCGCGCCTTCATGCTCCTGCGCTCGTACATCCCGACCGCGCTGCGCGTCCAGGTCACGGACCCGGCGGACCCGACGCCCTACCTGTACCTGTCGACCCGGGAGCCGGAGCGTCTGGCCGCCGCCCTGGAGACGGCACGCGCGTCGGTCCGCCCCGCGGAGAGCTGAGACGGCCGCGGCGGGCGCCCGAGCCACCGGCGACGGGTACGGCCCGCCGAGCGCGCGCGAGTGGTCGCGGGCACTGGCGGCCCCGGCGCTCCGCGAAAGGTGTCACTCCCCCAGGTCTGTCGGAATCTCTCCGATCCGCACCGGGTCCGTCGGCTTCTCCAGCGGCGGCAGTTGCGGGAGCGCGTCCCACGGGACCTGCATCTTGCGCAGGTCCTTGCGGATGTGACCGGCCACGCGCTTGGTGTCGCGGCGGTTCATGACCGCGCCCACGGCAGCTCCGACCATGAACGGCATCAAGTTGGGCAGGTCCCGGACCGTCCGCTTCATGATCTGCTGGCGCAGCTCGCGCTTCATCTGGCCGCCCAGCGCTGCATTGATCGTCATGGGCTTGGCCACGTCGATGCCGCGCTCGCCCGACCAGGAGTGCAGATAGGCCGTGCTGCGCTGCTTGAGGTTGCCCTGCGGGCGCAGGCCGTACACCTCGTGGAGTTCGGCGATCAGCTTCAGCTCGATCGCGGCGACGGCGGTGATCTCGGCGGCCAGCTCCGTGGGCATGGCGGGCGGCACCGGCAGCATCGCGGCGGCGCCGATGCCGGCGCCGACGGTGGAGGTCGCGGCGGCGGCGCCCGCGACGAGCTTGTCCGCGAGCTCCTCGGGGCCGAGGCCCGGGAACTGTCCGCGGAGGGTGCCCAGGTCCCGTACGGGAACCCGTGGGGCGATGTCGATGATGCGGTCGGTGACATACGCGAGGCCCGCCCTGGCGCGGACGCCGCTCCTCGTAACGCCCCTCTTGACCCCGTCCCGGACAGCCTCCACACGACGCCTCGCCACCGGCGAGGAACCGTCCGTGGGGGCCGTCAGGCCGTCTGTGGCGGCCGCTCGGTCGAGCGAGGCTGATCCCTGTTCGGAAGAGCCCCGCTCGTCGTCACGCACGCCTTCAGGGCCCTTGGAGGGCCCTTCGTCCGCCGCCCTGGAGGGGAGGCGGCGCTTCCAAGGTGGGGTCGAGCCGTTCACGGCCGACCCTGCCTCAGTCGCAGTCGCGGCAGATCGGCTGACCGTTCTTCTCGCGGGCCAGCTGGCTGCGGTGGTGCACCAGGAAGCAGCTCATGCAGGTGAACTCGTCCTGCTGCTTCGGCAGCACCCGGACGGCCAGCTCCTCGTTCGAGAGGTCCGCACCGGGCAGTTCCAGGCCTTCCGCGGCCTCGAACTCATCTACGTCGACGGACGAGGTCGACTTGTCGTTCCGGCGAGCCTTCAGTTCTTCAAGGCTGTCCGAGTCGACGTCGTCGTCGGTCTTGCGCGGGGTGTCGTAATCCGTTGCCATTGTCGCTCTCCCCCTCTGGGTGTCTGCGGTGTCTCCAGCGCACGTAACGCGTGAGAGGCCGGACTTGTGCCCGACCCGAGGCGGAGATTTTGCCTCACATCAAGGTCTGTTACTCAATCGACACCCAACCGGACTCATCAAGAGTGATCGGCTTGGATGGCGATGCGGACCGTACACGGTCTCAGGGCCGCACTTCAAAGGCGCCCCACCGTGTACTTCCCGTGATCAGGACCCCCGAAAACCCGGATTTTCCCGGCTTTCCGGCAGTTCACATGATCACGGAGAGTAGATGGACTGAAAATCGTCCTTGTGATCGATCACACACGGGTCACTCGGGTGGGTGACTCGAAAATTCCGCGCAAAGCGAACATCGCCGCGTGTCCGCGACATGCTCTCAGATGGGGAGGGTGACGCGCATCACGAGGCCACCCCCTTCTCGGGGCCGGGCGACGATGTGACCCCCGTGCGCGCGGGCCACCGACCGGACGATCGACAGGCCGAGGCCCACGCCCTTGTCACTGCCCGTACGCTCCGTGCGCAGCCGTCGGAAGGGTTCGAAAAGATTGTCGACCTCGTACGCGGGAACGACCGGCCCCGTGTTCGACACCTCCAGGACCGCCCGGCCGTGTTCCGTGGCGGTCGTGACCTCGACCCAGCCGTCCTGCGGCACGTTGTACCGGACGGCGTTCTGGACGAGGTTCAGGGCGATCCTCTCCAGCAGGACGCCATTGCCCTGGATGACCACCGGAGCGCGCAGCCCGCGGATCTCCACGCCCTTGGCCTCCGCTTCGGCGTGCACCTGGTCGATGGCCTGGGAGGCGACCTCGGCGAGGTCCACCGGCTTGCGCTCGATGATCTGGTTGTCGCTGCGGGCGAGCAGCAGCAGGCCCTCGACGAGCTGTTCGCTGCGCTCGTTCGTGGCGAGCAGCGTCTTGCCGAGCTGCTGCATCTCCGTCGGCACCCCGGGTCCCGAGAGGTGCACCTCCAGGAGCGTGCGGTTGATCGCGAGGGGTGTGCGCAGTTCGTGGGAGGCGTTCCCGACGAACCGCTGCTGGGCGGTGAAGGCCCGCTGCAGCCGCTCCAGCATGTCGTCGAAGGTGTCCGCGAGCTCCTTCAGCTCGTCGTCCGGGCCGTCCAGCTCGATCCGCCGGGACAGGTCGGAGCCGGCCACCGCGCGCGCGGTGCGGGTGATGTGGCCGAGCGGCGAGAGGACACGGCCCGCCATCGCGTAGCCGAACGCGAAGGCGATGACCGCGAGGCCGAGCAGGGCCAGGAGCGAGCGGCTGAGCAGGTCGTCGAGGGCGTGCTGACGCTGATGGTTCACGCAGTCGGCCATCGCGCGGTTGAGCTCGTCCGCGGAGGGCGCCGCCGGGAGGTTGCAGGTGCTGCTGCCGATCTGCCCTGAAATGATCTTGAAGGGGAGTTCGCTGCCTACGTTCAGCGCCTGCGCCGCGAGCAGGTAGATGATCGACAGGAGCATGATGCCGGCGATCAGGAACATGCCGCCGTACAGCAGCGTGAGGCGTATGCGGATCGTCGGGCGCAGCCATGGGAAGGGCGGTTCCGCTCTCCTGGGGTCCCAGGTGGGCTTCGGAGGCGCCGCGGGCGGCGCGGGTGTGGTGGCCACCGTGGATCAGATCCTGTACCCGGAGCCGGGCACGGTGACGATCACGGCGGGCTCGCCGAGCTTGCGCCGCAGCGTCATGACGGTCACGCGCACGACGTTGGTGAACGGGTCCGTGTTCTCGTCCCAGGCCTTCTCCAGGAGCTGCTCCGCGGAGACGACGGCACCCTCGCTGCGCAGCAGCACCTCCAGGACGGCGAACTCCTTGGGAGCGAGCTGGACCTCCCTGCCGTCACGGAAGACCTCGCGGCGGTTCGGGTCGAGCTTGATCCCGGCACGCTCGAGGACGGGCGGCAGCGGCACGCTCGTACGGCGTCCGAGGGCACGCACGCGGGCGGTCAGCTCGCTGAACGCGAACGGCTTGGGGAGGTAGTCGTCGGCTCCGATCTCCAGACCCTCGACACGGTCGCTGACATCGCCGGAGGCGGTCAGCATCAGCACGCGCGTGGGCATGCCGAGCTCGACGATCTTCCGGCAGACGTCGTCGCCGTGCACGAGCGGGAGGTCGCGGTCGAGGACGACCACGTCGTAGTCGTTGACCCCGATGCGCTCCAGCGCGGCCGCGCCGTCGTACACGACGTCGACGGCCATGGCCTCCCGGCGCAGTCCGGTGGCCACCGCATCGGCGAGCAGTTGCTCGTCCTCGACGACGAGTACGCGCACGTCGCTTGTCCTTCCTCTGTCCACCGGCGGGGCACGTTCCAGCGCACCACGCGGGCAGGTCCGTCACGGATGAGAGCTCCATCCTGCCCGTTTCGGCCATAAACCGGCTGTAAGGCGGGGGAGGCGCCAGGGAAGCGCGTCCGGGGGACCGGGAATGCGAGATTTTCTCGTCGGGTTGAGGTTTCCACGGAAGAGAGCGCGGGGAGGACGGCTTTACACCCCGCGATCACGCTCTGCATGTGGCAAGCCACATTGTGGTACGTCCAACCGCTTCCGCAGAGCGGGCGTGGGTGTCCGGCACCGTCGCCGCCCAGACCGGGCAGCGCTGGGCACCCCATTCGGAGACGTGATCGCCCCTTCCCATCGGCACACCCCCGTGCCACCCGACCCACGACCCAGGACGAGGGGGCGCAGCATGGACGCATTCACCACAGGACTTCTGCAGCGCATAAGGGCGACCGAGACCGACCTGACCCGAGCTCGCGAGACGGGCGACGACTTCCTCGCGGAGGTCGAGCAGGCCGAGCTGGACGACCTGCACCGCCTTGCCGCCGAGCACGGTGTGCAGGTCGGCGCCGCACGCGTCTGATCAGCACGTACGAGAGCGGGGCCCCGGTATCGATCCAGTACCGGGGCCCCGCTCTCGTTCCCTCGCTCGGCCGTCCCGAGGGGCGGGGTCAGTCGTGCCAGGCGCCGAAGTCCTCCAGGAGCCGCTGGAGGGGCTCGAAGACGCCCGGGGAGGCCGCGACAGCGAGATCGCCTGCGGGGCGCTCTCCGGGGCGTCCACCGGTCACCGCGCCCGCCTCCCGGGCGATCAGGTCCCCGGCCGCGAGGTCCCAGGGGTGCAGACCGCGTTCGTAGTAGCCGTCGAGGCGGCCGGCCGCGACGTCGCACAGGTCGACCGCCGCCGAGCCGGAGCGCCGGATGTCGCGCACCAGCGGGATGAGCCGCTGGGCCACGTCGGCCTGATGGACCTTGACCTCGGTCACGTAGTTGAAGCCGGTCGAGACGAGGGCCCGGTCGAGCGGCGGGGACGGGCGGCAGGCCAGCCGGCGTTCGCCGACCCAGGCCCCCGACGCCCTGGCCCCCCGGCCGCGGACCGCGTGGTACGTCTCACCGCGCATGGGTGCCGCCACGACGCCGACGACCGTCTCGCCGTCCTGCTGGGCCGCGATGGACACCGCCCAGGTCGGCAGCCCGTACAGGTAGTTGACCGTGCCGTCGAGCGGGTCGACGATCCAGCGGACGCCGCTGGTGCCCTCGCTGGCGGCGCCCTCCTCGCCGAGGAAGCCGTCGTCGGGGCGGTGCTCGGCGATCAGCGTGGTGATCAGCTTCTCGGCGGCGATGTCCATCTCGGTGACGACGTCGATCGGGCTGGACTTCGTGGCGGCGACCGCGAGGTCTGCTGGGCGGCCGTCGCGCAGCAGTTCTCCCGCGCGGCGGGCGGCCTCGTGCGCGAGCTGGAGGAGTTCGGTGTGCAGGGGCTCGGTCACGTGGCTCCTCATGCGTAAGGGCTGTCGGCGCCCGCGGCGGCGGGCTTGGGCGTACGGGCCGGACAACAGCCCACCGGGCACAGGTCGTGACTCGCGCCCAGCGCGCCCAGGGCACACCGTGTCACCTGCCGGCCGCTCTCGGCCGCGGCGCGCTCCAGCACCAGCTCACGGACCGCCGCGGCGAACCGGGGATCGGAGCCCACGGTGGCCGAACGGCGCACCGGCAGCCCCAGCTCCAGCGCCTTCGCCCGTGCCTCGGTGTCCAGGTCGTACAGGACCTCCATGTGGTCCGAGACGAACCCGATCGGCACCATCACCGCCGCCGGGGCTCCCGCTCCCCGCAGTTCCTCCAGGTGGTCGCAGATGTCCGGCTCCAGCCACGGGATGTGCGGGGCCCCGGAGCGGGACTGGTACACGAGCCTCCACGGGCGGTCGGTCCCGGTCTTCTCGCGCACCGCGTCCGCGATCAGCCGGGCCACGTCCAGGTGCTGGCGGACGTAGGCGCCGCCTTCGCCGTGACCCTCGGCGGGACCGGAGGTGTCCGCGGCGGCGGCCGGGATCGAATGCGTCGTGAACACCAGGTGCGCGCCCGGCCGGACGTCCGCGGGCAGCTCCGCGAGCGACCTGAGGACACTCTCAGTCATGGGCTCGACGAACCCGGGATGGTTGAAGTAGTGCCGCAGCTTGTCGACCCTCGGCGGCTCCAGCCCCTCCCCCTCCAGGAGGGCCAGCGCGCCCGCCAGATCCTCGCGGTACTGCCGGCAGCCCGAGTACGAGGCGTACGCGCTGGTGGCCAGCACCAGGATCCGGCGCCGCCCGTCCGCGGCCATCTCGCGCAGCGTGTCAGTCAGGTACGGCGCCCAGTTGCGGTTGCCCCAGTAGACCGGCAGATCCAGACCGTGCTCCGCGAAGTCCTTGCGCAGCGCGTCGAGCAGCGCGCGGTTCTGGTCGTTGATGGGGCTGATCCCGTCGAACAGGAAGTAGTGCCGCCCGACCTCCTTGAGGCGTTCCTTGGGGATGCCTCTGCCGCGCGTCACGTTCTCCAGGAAGGGGACCACGTCGTCCGGGCCCTCCGGACCGCCGAACGAGAGCAGGAGCAGGGCGTCGTAGGGGGTGGCATCGAGCACGTCTGGCATGCGTCCGATCCTGCCACCCGTCTCCGACAGCCGATAACCGGCCGGGGGACGGGCGGGCGACGACGGCGGAACGGTCGGGCGGAGCCGGGCGGGCGACGGCGGCGCGGAGGGCGGGAGCGCGTGTCCGGGCGGCCGCCGCCCGGACAAACGGTCGGACGGGTACGAGAGGCTGCGTTAGGGTTACCTAACCAGTAAGCTGTATCGGCCATCTTCACGCCTTACCGAGTGCGGCCCGCCCGTGGTGACGGGGAGGGGCCGCGCCGAGCCGACGGAGACCCTCGTGCCCAGCCCGTACCGCGCCCTGTTCGCCGCTCCCGGCTCCAAGAGCTTCTCCGCCGCGGGCCTGCTCGGCCGGATGCCGCTGTCCATGATGGGCATCGGCGTCGTCACGATGATCTCCCAGCTCACCGGGCGCTACGGCCTCGCGGGCGCCCTGTCGGCGACCATGGCGCTGGCGGCCGCGGCGATGGGCCCGCAGGTCTCGCGTCTGGTGGACCGGCACGGTCAGCGGCGGATCCTGCGACCGGTGACGGTCTTCGCGCTCGCGGCGGCCGGGGGGCTGCTGGTCGCCGCGCACTACAGGTGGCCGGACTGGGTCCTGTTCGTGTGCGCGGCCGGCATCGGCTGCGTCCCGAGTATCGGCGCGATGGTCCGGGCCCGCTGGGCGGCGCTCTACGGAGGCACCCCGCAACTGCACACCGCGTACTCCCTGGAGTCCGTGGTGGACGAGATCTGTTTCATCTTCGGGCCGATCATCTCCATCGGCCTGTCCACGGTGTGGTTCCCGGAGGCGGGCCCTCTGCTCGCCGCCTGCTTCCTGGCGGCCGGGGTCTTCTGGCTGACCTCCCAGCGCGCCACCGAGCCCCGCCCGCATCCGCGCGGACAGCACAGCGGCGGCTCGGCGCTCCGCTCGGCGGGACTCCAGGTCCTCGTGGCCACGTTCGTGGCGACCGGGACGATCTTCGGAGCCGTCGACGTCGTCACCGTCGCCTTCGCCGAGGAGCAGGGCCACAAGGGCGCCGCGAGCATCGTCCTGGCCCTCTACGCGGCGGGCTCCTGCCTCGCGGGAGCCGTCTTCGGGCTGCTGCATTTCAAGGGGGCGGCGGAAGGCAGATGGCTGCTGGGCATATGCGCGATGGCCGTGAGTATGATCCCCCTCCTACTGGTCGGAAACTTGCCGTTCCTGGCCGTGGCGCTGTTCGTTGCGGGCCTGTCCATCGCTCCCACGATGATCACGACGATGTCCCTCATCGAGCAGCACGTACCTCGCGCGAAACTGACCGAGGGCATGACCTGGGTGAGTACAGGACTCGCCGTCGGGGTCGCGCTCGGTTCCTCCGTGGCCGGCTGGGTGATCGACTCCGCCGGCGCGAAGGCCGGGTACGGGGTTCCGGCCGTGTCCGGGGCCGTCGCGGTCGCGGTCGGTTTCCTCGGGTACCGCCGGCTCAGCAGGCCGGTTCTGCAGCGGGGAGGGTCTCATGAGCACCGCAGTGAGCGAGAAGAGCGGCACGTGGCGTAACTGGGCGGGAAACGTCACCGCCCTTCCCGTCCGGGAGGTCACCCCTGCCTCGGTGGACGAACTCTCCGCCGCCGTGCGGAAGGCCGCCGAGGACGGTCTGACGGTGAAGGCCGTCGGCACCGGGCATTCCTTCACGGCCGCCGCCGCGACCGACGGTGTGTTGATCCGCCCTCAACTGTTGACCGGGATCCGCAAGATCGACCGTACGGCCATGACGGTCACGGTCGAGGCGGGCACCCCGCTCAAGAGACTCAACATGGCCCTGGCGCGCGAGGGTCTGTCGCTCACCAACATGGGCGACATCATGGAACAGACGGTGTCGGGGGCGACCAGCACCGGAACGCACGGCACCGGGCGCGACTCGGCCTCGATCGCCGCCCAGATCACGGGCCTGGAGCTGGTGACGGCGGACGGC
Source organism: Streptomyces sp. NPDC005070 (assembly GCF_053600395.1). Taxonomy (NCBI): domain Bacteria; kingdom Bacillati; phylum Actinomycetota; class Actinomycetes; order Kitasatosporales; family Streptomycetaceae; genus Streptomyces; species Streptomyces sp. NPDC005070. The sequence continues at coordinate 17,148 of NZ_JBSFZS010000129.1, forward strand.
TCCGTGCTGTCCTGCTCCGCGAGCGAGAACCCGGAGATCTTCGCGTCGGCCCGCATCGGCATCGGCGCCCTGGGCATCGTCACCGCGATCACCTTCGCCGTGGAGCCCATCTTCCTGCTCACGGCCCGCGAGGAGCCGATGACCTTCGACAAGGTCACCGCCGACTTCGATGAACTCTCCGCCGAGAACGAGCACTTCGAGTTCTACTGGTTCCCGCACACCGGCAACTGCAACACCAAGCGCAACAACCGCAGCGCGGGCCCCGAGAACCCGGTCGGCCCCGTCCGCGGCTGGATCGAGGACGAGTTCCTCTCCAACGGCGCCTTCCAGGTGGCCAACCTGCTCGGCCGGGCCGTCCCCGCCGCCATCCCCTCGATCGCCGGATTCTCCAGCCGCGTGCTGTCCGCGCGGACCTACACCGACATCCCGTACAAGGTCTTCACCTCGCCTCGCCGAGTGCGGTTCGTGGAGATGGAGTACGCGGTGCCGCGCGAGGCCCTCGTCGAGACGCTGCGCGAGCTGAAGGCGATGGTCGACAGCTCGGACCTGCGGGTGAGCTTCCCCGTGGAGGTGCGGACGGCGCCCGCCGACGACATCACGCTCTCCACGGCGTCCGGCCGGGACAGCGCGTACATAGCCGTCCACATGTTCCGGGGCACCCCCTATCAGGCGTACTTCACCGCGGCCGAGCGGATCTTCACCGCGCACGAGGGCCGGCCGCACTGGGGCAAGGTGCACACCCGCGACGCGGAGTACTTCTCGCGGGCCTACCCGCGCTTCGGCGAGTTCACCGCGCTGCGGGATCGTCTCGATCCTGACCGGCGCTTTGCGAATGACTACTTGCGGAGGGTTCTGGGGTCGTAGCGGTCTCACTGGGTCCGGGGGCCGGGGTGCCCTCCCCCGCCTCCGGCTCCGCCGAAGTGCCGTCCCCCGGGGTCGGCGCGGCGGACGTGTCAGCACCGTCGCCGCCCGTGTCACCCGATCCGGCACTGTCTCCCGGTCCCGCGCCGTCCGCGGACGGCGCCGGCGCCTGCCGGGAGGCCGCCGGCGAGGACGGCGAGGACCCCGTGGACGGTGTCGTGTCCGGCTCGCTGTTCCCCGAGCCGGACGTGTGCCCCTTGAAGGCGTCGCCGACCGTCGTACTGGTGCCGTCGCCGCTGAAGCTCTGCCCCGAGACCATTTCGTACGTGGTGATTCCGGCCATCGTGACGCCGAAGACGAGAGCGGTCGCGATCAGCGGCCTCTTCCAACTCGTCACCCGCGCGCGGTAGACGGTCCCCTCGGTGAACTCCCCAGGATGACCGGGCAGCGTCCGGGGCTTCGGTGTCGGCGGCACCTTCGCGTCACGGATCTGTTCGCCGGTGCGCTTGAAGAAGTGCTGGAAGACCGTTCCTCCGCAGGTGGCGACGACACTGACCAGCCCGGCGCCCAGGATCGTCCCGTAGACACCGAAGTAGGACGCGAGTTTCGCCGCCACCACCGCGGCGACCGCGCTCCCCGCCACCTGGGGGACGCTCAGGTCCAGCCGCCTCTTCCTCGGTTCCACGTCGGCACCCGGCTGTTCGCCGCCGACTTCCGGCTTCTCACGCATTCCCGGATCTTGCCTGCCTTTCCCGTACTTGATCGACCGATCGTACGAGAAAGGGACGTACAGGCGAAACGATAAGTTCCGTTTCTGCCGATTACGTGAAGTGCGCCACGTCCACCGACCGTCGAACGGGCGCCGGGATCGGCCAACTACCACCCCCCGCTAGAAGTTGGGCGGCGTGCCGATCCACGCAAGTGGCCCGAATGGAGTACTGTTGCGAGCCCTGGATCCGGACTCCCGCCAGGGTGTCCGGGGCCTTGCAGGACCGCCGGGAGGGGGCTCGTTGCACAGGGTGATGGAGTTCGTCACTTAGCGTTGCAAATAGGTAACCGTGCCATAACGGCGACCCCGGGCCCGTGCCCGACACGCCGGGCAACTCGGCAAGGTTGTGGCAGGCTGCACCCGGGCAGGCCACACTCGACTAGCGGAAGCAGCGACGCACGTGACGTCGGCAGGCACCACCCGGGAGGTCCCCATGCCCGAACTGCGTGTCGTGGCCGTCTCTAACGACGGCACACGGCTGGTGCTGAAGGCTGCGGACAGTACGGAATACACGCTTCCGATTGACGAGCGGCTGCGTGCCGCCGTACGCGGCGACCGTCCCCGCCTCGGCCAGATCGAGATCGAGGTGGAGAGCCACCTCCGCCCCCGCGACATCCAGGCACGTATACGCGCCGGAGCCTCCGCGGAGGAAGTCGCCCAGCTCGCCGGCATCCCCGTCGATCGGGTGCGCCGCTTCGAGGGTCCCGTGCTGGCCGAGCGCGCCTTCATGGCCGAGCGCGCCAGGAAGACTCCCGTCCGCCGTCCCGGCGAGAACGCCGGCCCCCAGCTCGGTGAGGCGGTCCAGGAGCGGCTGCTGATCCGGGGTGCCGAGAAGGACACCGTCCAGTGGGACTCCTGGCGCCGCGACGACGGCACCTGGGAAGTTCTGCTGGTCTACCGGGTCGCGGGCGAACCGCACGCCGCGAGCTGGACCTACGACCCGCCCCGGCGGCTCGTCCAGGCCGTCGACGACGAGGCGCGCTCGCTGATCGGCGAGTCGGACGACCTCGCGGCACCCGAGCCGAGCTTCCCGTTCGTGCCGCGGATCGCCCGGCTGCCCCGCGACCGCCCGCTGGACCGCGCCCTGGAACGTCAGACGGAGCGGCCGAGCCTGCCCCCGGCCCCCCCGGAACCCGGCGAGGAGGCCGAGGACCGGGATTCGCTGACCAGCCTTCTGGAAGCGGTGCCCAGCTTCCGGGGCGACATGGTCGTGCCCGAGCGGCCCGCCCCCGCCGAGCGCCCCGCGGCCGAGGAGCCCGCTCCCGAGCCCGAGGAGGAGGAGCCCCCGGCTCCCGCCGCCTCGGCGGGTGCCGGTTCCGCGTACGCCGACGTGCTCATGCCCCGCTCGGTGGGCAGCCATCGTGACCGGCTCGTCGGCGCGACGGACCGCCAGGCCGAGGCCGACGGCGTCCGCCCCGGCCGCAGAGCGGCGGTCCCGAGCTGGGACGAGATCGTCTTCGGTACGCGCCGCAAGAAGCAGGAATAGCCGGATCCACGGCTCGTGCATGACGGCGGGGCCCGCACCCGTCCGGTGC
>NZ_JBSFZS010000130.1:0-20302 GCF_053600395.1 Streptomyces sp. NPDC005070
TCCCGCCCGGTCACTACGGGCAGTTCGTCGGCAACTTCTCCGGAGTCGACCTGGCCCGCCGCGTCATGGGCGTGCCCTGGATGAACCGCGACGGCGTCCGCGAATGCATCCCGCCCGGCTACACCCAGCACATCGGCACAGCCGCGCTCACCCACCTCGCCCCGGCCCATCTGGGGGTGGCGGCGTGAACGCGCGTGTGCTGCCGCTGCGGCGCCCGAACGGCCTGCGGGTCCTGGACGTCTGCTGCGGCGCTGGTGGCCTTTCCATGGGCTACTACCTCGCCGGGTTCAACATCGTCGGCGTCGACATCCACCCGCAGCCCAACTACCCCTTCCCCTTCGTCCGGGCCGACGCCCTTGACTACACCGCCGCCCACGGCCACAGCTTCGACCTGGTCCACGGCTCCTGGCCCTGCGAGCGCTACGCCACCGTCACCCGCTGGCGCGGCAACCCCGACAACCACCCCGCCCTGATCGGCCCCGGCCGCCAGGTCATGCAAGCCACCGGTCGGCCGTGGGTGATCGAGAACGTCCCCGAGACCGCGACCGCGGGCATCCTGCGCCCCGACTACCTGCTGTGCGGAACCCAGTTCGGGCTGAACATCCGCCGGCACCGCGTCTTTGAGACGTCCTGGGGCGGAGGCGGAGAGCTGGTCGCACCGTGCTGGCACCGCAAGAGCCTGCTCGCCTTCGAGCACAAGGGCGAACGCGCCTACGCCGACGCCATGGGCTGCACCTGGATGACCAGCCTCGAAGCACGCAAAGCCGTACCCCCCGCCTACACCCAGTGGATCGCCGCCCAGTTCCTCACCCTGGAAGGGAGGACCGCCGCATGACCACCGCCAGCCACCTGGAGACCGCGCTCGCTCTTGCCGCCCGCCGGGTCCCCGTTCTGCCCTTGCGGGCGGGCAAGGTCCCGTTCGGCAACTGCCGCACCTGTACGAAGAACGCTTGCGGCGGCCGACCGAACATGAAGACCCCTGGACCGTGCCGCTGCCCGTACCCGTGCCACGGCTGGGCCGCCGCCGCCACAGCCCCCGGCGTAATCGACTCCCCTACGTGGGCACGAGCATGGCGAGAAGCGGCAGGAGTGGCCTACCACCCTGGCGGCGCCGGACTCACCGTCGTGGATCTCGACAACCCGGACGCCATCGCGTGCGCACGCGAGACCCTGCCCGCCACCCGGACCGTGCCGACGACCAGGGGCGAGCACTGGATCTACCGGGGCACCATGCAGTCCGCCAACGCAGTCCGACCCGGCGTCGACATCAAATCCCTCATGGCGTACGCCCGTTGGCTCGGACCCGGCACGGGCGCCACGGCCGCTCTTACAGACGCTGTGCACGCCCTGGCAGTAAAGGAGCCGTCCGCCATCCACAGGGCTCCCCAGGGTCTCTCAGTGCCCCTGGGAGGCCAGCGGGAGACGTGCCCACACCGCGCACCCACCTATCTGGACCGGGGCATCGCTATGGCGGAGCAGCGCATCGCCGGGGCCCGTGAGACGGTGCACGCGACCGTCTACCGGACGTTCCTTGCGGTGCTGTCCACGCATGGCCGGTGCGGTTGCCTCACCGAGGCGCACACCGCGCGGCTGTTCACCGCCGCGCAGGCCAAAGGCGAGACCGTACGGCACTGCACGGACGCGTGGACCAACGCCCTGACCACGTTGGGACTGAGCCATGGCTGAGGACGACAAGAACCCGGCCCGCGAGGTCATCGCGGACTACGCGCAGGCGCACTTCCGGTACTTCCGCACCACGGACGGGACCGTGTACGCGCAGCGCAACGGCCACCCGGTGGCCCGTCCGATGCGCTCGCAGGGCACGACAGGCAGCCACCGGCAGGAACTCATTGTCGGCATGTACCGGGACGGGGTCGGCGTCTTCAACGGAACCGCGCTCAAGGAGGCACTGGACCTGATCGAAGCACTCGCGCTGTACGAGGACACGCACGCGGTGCACATCCGCGTGGCCCCCGGCTTCGACGGGGCGACGTGGCTGGACCTGGGACGGGACGACGGCAAGTCCGTCCGTATCCACCCCACCGGCTGGGACATTACCGTTCCCGACCCCCGCGAGGTCTGCTGGCGGCGCACGCAGCTCACCGGGGAACTGCCCTTGCCGACGAAGGACACCGACGGCAAGGGCATCGATCTGCTGATGCGGTTGTGTAACTTCGCCACCGCGGAGACCGAGTGCCTGGCCATCGCGTGGCTCATCGGCTGCCTCGGTCCGTCGGTGCCCGTTCCGGCGCCGTTCCTCACGGGGCCTCAGGGCGCGGGCAAGTCCACCGGGGGCCGGATGCTCACCCGGATCATCGAGGGCATGAGCGGTGACCTGCGCCGGGCACCGAAGGACGAGGAGAACCTGATCGCGGCCGTGGCCGCAGGATGGATCACCGCGCTCGACAACCTCTCCCACATGACGCCGGACCTCTCGGACGCGATGTGCTGCATCGTCACCGGGGCCGAGAGCGTCAAGCGCGCGCTGTTCACCGACGGGGACGTCTTCCGCGTCGGCTACCGTCGGCCCCTGCTCCTGACCGGCATCGACGTCGGCGTCATCCGACCCGACCTCGCCGAACGACTCCTGCCCCTGCGCCTGGAACGACCCCGGGTACGGCGCACCGAGGCCGAACTGTGGGCGGACTACGCCGAGGTGCTGCCCGTGGTCCTCGGCTCGCTCCTGGACCTCACCGTCAAAGTCCGTGCCGTGGAGGCAGAGACCCCCACCGATCTGCGCATGGCGGACTTCGCCCACCTGTGCGCGCAGCTCGACGCCGCCACCGGACTCGGGGCGCTCCCCGCCTACCGGGCCAGTCTGGACGACCTGAACGACGACGTGATCGAGGGTGACCTCCTCGCCCAGACCGTCCTCCGGCACGCCGAAACAATCGAACCGGGCGCCGCGCAACAGATGACGTCCACGGAGTGGCTGTCCTGCCTCAGCAGCCTCTACACCGGCGACGAGTGCCGTCCCCTGCCCAAGGGCTGGCCGACCACCGGCAAAGTCCTCTCCGACCGGCTCAAGCGCCTCCAACCCACCCTGGCGGCCCGGGGAGTGCTCATCGACTCGGGCCGCACCAAGGCGGGCCGCTACCTCGAAATGATCCGCACGGCCGCCCTGATCCTGCCTCCGCACGAGCAGGCGCAGGCGTTCTGACCCACGCTCCGTACGCTCAAGCGAACAGCAAGAAGAGCACCGGCCCCGGCAGCGCGTGCTCCTCTTGCTGTTCGGCGGAACGCCGCCCCAAGGACGCGCCGCGCAGCGGCTCCTTATCCGCTCTGTAAGGCGAACCCAAGCACTACAGACAGCCCCCTCTTTGTCCTAAGTAGGAAGACGCTGCGTCACCTGCGTCACCCGACCCGGAAGACGGCTGCTGACCTGTGCCAACAGCGGTGACGCAGACGGCTGGCTCTGCGTCATCCTGCGTCACCTGCGTCACCCGGTGACGCAGCCGATGACGCACCGGTGACGCAGACCGGATCCGCCGCGTCACCCAAAACCACAGGTCAGAGCCCTGAGTGACGCTGATGACGCAGTGACGCAGAAATCCGAACCTCGGACAGATGCGGGCTCCCGACCCGCCCCGGCGCCAACAGAACCGTCACTCGACTCCCGAGGACCCCATGAGCCGACCCCGTTCCGCTCAACCCGACCCCCGCGCCACCCTCCGCGGCGGCTTACCCGACCGGTACCTCACCCCCGACGACATCGCCGAGATCTTCGAAGTACCCAAAGAGACCGTCTACCAGTGGCGCAAGAAGCGCGTCGGCCCGCCCGGATTCCGCATCGGGAAGTACATCCGTTACGACCCCGCCGACGTGCTCGCCCATGTGGCCGAACGCAAGAGCACCGACCAAGACGCCGCCTAGCCCAACAGCCACCACAGACAGCAGGGAGAGCCGCTCGTCAGCGGCTCTCCCTGCTGCGTGTCGAGAGGATCACTGCCACATGGCCGGCCACATCCAAGACCGCTGGTTCAAGACCGAGACCAACTCCGACGGCAAGACCGTCCGCATCAAGAGCGACCGCCACGGCAGCGGCCTGCGCTACCGGGCCCGGTACATCGGTCCCGACGGGACTGAGAAGTCCAAGAGCTTCCCCGACGGACAGAAGCGCCTCGCCGAGAAGTGGCTGTCCGGGATCGAGACGGACATGACGCGCGGCCAGTACATCGACCCGCGAGCCGGCCGCCTAACTGTGCGGCAGCACGCCGAACGGTGGTTGGCTTCCCTCACGCTGGACCCCAGCACGTTCGTGAGCACCGAGATGCGCATTCGCTTGCACGTGTTGCCGTATCTGGGTAGCCGCTCGCTCGACTCGCTGCGGTCGATCCACATCCGCGAGTGGCTGCGGAAGCTCGAAGACGGGAGGCTGTCTTCCGCCTATCAGCGGGTCATCTTCGCGAACCTCAACGCCATGCTGGCGGCTGCCGTTGACGATCGCCTGATCCCGCACAACCCATGCCGTTCGTCGTCCGTGAAGGCGCCCAAGCCTGAACCCCGCCGGATCGTGCCGTGGGGGCGTGAGCGCGTCTTGGCGGTGCGTTCGGGACTGCCGGAGCGGTACCGGGCCATGGTGGATCTGGCCGGCGGTTGCGGCATGCGGCAGGGCGAAGTGCTCGGCCTGGCGGTTGACGACGTGGACTTCGCTGAAGGCGTCGTTCACGTCGTCCGGCAGGTCAAACTCATCGCCGGACGGCAGGTGTTCGCGCTGCCCAAGGGCGGCAAGACTCGTACCGTCCCGCTGCCCGAGAAGGTCGCTCGCGCGCTGGAGGCGCACAGCGAGCGCTACCCGCCCGCGGCCGTGACGCTGCCCTGGCGGACGGTCGACGGCCCCCCGGTCTCGGCAGCGGTGCTCTTCCGCAACGCCGAGGGCCGCGCGATAAACCGCCACGCCTTCAACGAGAAGGCGTGGCGGCCGGCTCTCGACAAGGCGAACGTTCCGCGCGCCCGGGTGAACGGCATGCACACGCTGAGGCACTTCTACGCGTCCGTCCTGCTGGACGCGGGGGAGAGCATCAAGGCTCTGTCGGAGTACCTGGGCCACCACGATCCCGGCTTCACGCTGCGGACCTACACCCACCTGATGCCGAGCAGCGAGAAGCGCACGCGGGAAGCGGTGAACCGGGCCTTCGGGGGCGGCCCGGACACCGATGACGGCCCCACGACGGCCCAGAGGGGCTGATGGCAGGAGAAACCCGCAGCTCAACCCCTAGGTGATGTCAGTACCCGCGGTACTGCTGACCGTTGTACGGGTCCTGGTACGGAGCGGGGGCGGGCCGGGGAGCCGCGGGGCGCATGGCCTCGAAGCCCGAGGGGGCCGCCATCGGGCGGGGCTGCTGCGGCTGGGGGCTGGGATAGCCCCGGGGCGCGCCGGCCTGCTGCGGGATGTACGGCGCGGGGGCCTGCTGCAGCGGAAAGGGCTGCTGGGCCTGCGGGTAGCCGTAGGAGGAGGGGCCCGCCGGCAGCGCGGGGAGCGCGGACGGCAGTGCCGGGAGGTTGTTGCTCATGCCCGAGTCGTAGGCGGAAGGGACCCGGATCGGGGCGATCTGAGGGGTACCCCGCTCGGCGACGAGGGAGTCGTAGATCGGGGTGTCAGGGAAGGCGGAGTAGTAACCGCCGCCATAGGTGGAGCGGGGGGAGGTCATGGCACATAAGTTAAGCCCACGATGTGCTGGTTGGGGAGACCGATAAGAGGGTTGTTTTTCGGTGCCCGTGGTGACGTGGGATCCCCAATGCGAGCGAACTTGGCAAAAAAGGACGTCAAAGATGGTTGAGATCGTGTAAAGGCCCAGCCTCGGACGGGTTACCGGCGGTTGACCAGGATCTTCCTGCGAGAGCCATGGGAGTCGGCGGACCTGGGGATTAGGTTTGGCGGGAGCGGAGCCGGGGGTCCGTTCGGGACCCGCACCGGCGCGGAGACACGTGATGGGGGCGTACATGTCAATGCCTAAGGGATCTAATGTTCCTGTCCCGACGAGCGCACTCAAGGTGGAATTGGGGTGGCGTTCAGGACAGGGGGTGCCCGACGTCGATGCGTCCGCCCTTCTGCTGGTGGCTGGGAAGGTCCGATCGGACGGCGACTTCGTCTTCTACAACCAGCCGGCGCACTCCTCGGGCGCCGTGCGCTACGAGGGCAAGCGGAACGACGCCGGCCAGGTGACCGACACGCTGTCCGTCGACCTCGCGCGCGTGGAACCCGTGGTCGAGAACGTGGTCCTGGCCGCCTCGGCCGACGGCGGCTCCTTCGGGCGGGTACCCGGGCTGTACATCCGGGTGCTCGACGCACGGGCCGGGACGGAGATCGCCCGATTCGACAGCACCGACGCGACCGTGGAGACCGCCTTCGTCCTGGGCGAGTTCTACCGGCGCCAGGGCGCCTGGAAGTTCCGCGCCGTAGGACAGGGCTACGGAAGCGGCCTCGAAGGGCTGGCCACCGACTACGGCATCACGGTGGACGAGCCGCAGCACGTGGCGCCTCCCACCGCCGCGCCGCAGGGGCCCGCCACCCTCGTACAGGGGCCCCCGCCCCCCGTCGCGCCCCCGGTCACCGTGCCGCCGCCGGTCGCCCCGCCCGTCACCGTGCCGCCACCCACGGCCCCCCGGCCGCCCATGGCCCCTCCGGTGCCCGTCCGCCTCTCCAAGGTCACGCTGACCAAGGAGGCGCCCTCGGTCTCCCTCTCCAAACAGGGCGGCACGGGCGGCACCATGCGCGTGAACCTCAACTGGGAAGTGCGCAAACAGTTCTCGGGCTGGGGCAGCAAGCGCGGCCGGGCCGTCGCCATGCACGCGGACCTCGACCTCGACCTGTGCGCGCTGTACGAACTGTCCGACGGCCGCAAGGGAGTCGTGCAGGCGCTCGGCAACGCCTTCGGGGCCCTGCACCAGCCGCCGTTCATACATCTCGACGGTGACGATCGAACCGGGGCCGTGGCCAGTGGTGAGAACCTGACTATCAACCTCGATCAGAAGCAGAGCTTCCGGCGCATCCTCATCTTCGTGACCATCTACGAAGGCGCGCGCTCCTTCGCCGAGCTGCACGCCACGGTCACCCTCCAGCCGCAGAACGGCGCACCCATCGATTTCTCGCTCGACGAGTGCACGGTGCCCTCCACCGTCTGCGCGCTCGCCCTCATCACCGGCAACGGCGCCGACCTCGTCGTCCAGCGCGAGGCCCGGTACCTGGTGCCCGCGCGCGGGGTGAGTCCGCAGCGCACCGTCGACCACGTGTACGGCTGGGGCATGAACTGGACGCCCGGCCGGAAATGACCCGTCCTCAGCTCTCGTCGAGGGCGGCGCCGGGGCGCGTGTAGGTGCGGCCCTTCCAGGCCGCACCGCGTCCCCTGTAGTGCTGCACGGCGGAATCGACCGTCATGAGGAGATAGAGGAACGCGGTGACCGGCAGCAGGGGAGCGAGCGCCAGGGGCTGCCGGTAGTACCGGAGCATCGGTCCGTAGGTCGCCGTCATCACCAGCCAGGCGAGCCCCCCGGCGGTGGCCGCCCACGCGCTCCCGGCGACGAGGCCCGCCACCAGGGCGACCGGCGGCACCAGATACACCACGGCGAGCCCGGCGACCGTCCCGGCCAGCAGCAGAGGGCTGTGCCGCAGTTGGGTGTACGCGCTGCGCGAGATCATGCGCCACAGATCTCGCAGCAGCGGATAGGGGCGCACACTGTCCACCCGCTCCGCCAGGCCCAGCCAGATGCGGCCGCCGCTCCCCTTGACGGCGTGGGCGAGCGCCACGTCGTCGATGACGGCATGCCGGATCGCGTCCGGGATCCGTGCCCGCTCGGCGGTGTCCGTGCGCAGCAGGACGCATCCGCCCGCCGCGGCCGCCGTCCGCGAGCCCTTCGCGGCGATGCGGCGGAAGGGGTAGAGCTGCGCGAAGAAGTAGACGAAGGCGGGCACGACGAGCCGCTCCCACAGGCTCTCCACCCGCAGCCGCGCCATCTGCGAGACGAGGTCGAAGCCACCTGTGCGCGCCGCCGCCACCAGAAGCCGCAGGCTGTCCGGGGCGTGCGCGATGTCGGCGTCGGTCAGCAGGAGGAATTCGGGGTCCCGCGCGCGGGCCAGGCCGATGCCGTGGCGCACGGCCCACAGTTTGCCTGTCCAGCCGGCCGGCGGCTCGCCCGGTGAGCCGACGGTGAGCGGCAGCCCGCCGTGCCGCCGCGCCAGCGCACGGGCCAGCTCGCCCGTGCCGTCCGAGCTGCCGTCGTCGACGAGGAAGATCTCGGCCCGCCCCGGATAGTCCTGGGCGAGGAGCGAGGGAAGGCTCTCCGGCAGGACGGCGGCCTCGTCCCGGGCCGGGACCACGATGCAGACAGAGGGCCAGTCCGACGGCTCACGGCAGGCGGGCAGCCGTACGTCCGTACGCCAGAAGAAGCCCTGGCCGAGCAGCAGCCACAGCCACGCTGCCAGTGATCCGACGGCGATCCACAGGAGGGCGCTCACCCGCCGCAGTCTGCCCCACCGAGGTCGCCCGTCAACACGGATCGTCTATGGTGACCGGGTGAAGATCGCGCTCATGGACTCCGGAATCGGACTGCTCGCTGCTGCCGCCGCGGTGCGTCGACTGCGGCCCGACGCCGATCTCGTCCTCTCCTCCGACCCGGGCAGCATGCCCTGGGGACCCCGCACACCGGAAGACGTCACCGCGCGTGCCCTCGCGGTCGCCGAGGCCGCCGCGTTGCACCGGCCCGACGCCCTGATCGTCGCCTGCAACACCGCTTCCGTACGCGCCCTGCCCGCCCTGCGCGCCCTTCTCGAGCCGGAGGTGCCCGTCATCGGCACCGTTCCGGCCATCAAGCCGGCCGCCGCGGGCGGCGGACCCGTCGCGATCTGGGCCACCCCCGCCACCACGGGCAGCCCGTACCAGCGCGGACTGATCGAGGAGTTCGCCGCCGGAGTGGCGGTCACCGAGGTGGCCTGTCCCGGCCTCGCGGCCGCCGTCGAGCACGCCGATCAGGCGGCCATCGACGCGGCGATCGAGGCGGCCGCGGCGCACACCCCCGAGGACGTGACGGCCGTCGTCCTGGGATGCACCCACTACGAGCTCGTCGCCGAGCGCATCCGCGCCGCCGTGCAGCGCCCCGGCCACCCGCCGCTCGTGCTGCACGGTTCCGCCGGAGCGGTCGCCGCCCAGGCACTGCGCCGCATCGGTGAGCTGCCGGACCCCGGAGCCCCCGCGGACTCCACGGTCGTCGTGCTTCAGGGCGGCCGCGAGGGCGCGCTGCCCGCAACGGCGCTCACCTACGAGGAAGGCCGCATCCTGTCGGCGGTCAGCCCCGCACGCTGAGCGACGGAACCCCGCCCCTCACTTCACCTCACCGTCCCGGCGCCGTCCCGTTTGGGGACGTCCGACCCTGGACACTCGTGGAACACAGGCGGACACCCCCTCCACGGGCACATTCGGTCACCACGGTGACACCTTCGGTGGGACCCTCGTCCACCCGGCCGAGTGACGCTCCGCGACCCGGTGCCCGCAGAGCGGAATCTGAGTACTCTCATGGGCATGAGGGACCACCCCCACGGCGAAACCTCCCCGCACCCGGCGATCTGGACCGGGCGTGCGAGGAACCGTGTCCAGTGGCTGCCCGCCCTGGGCGGCATGGCCTGTCTGGCTCTCGGGATCGAGCTGGCCGTCAGCTCCGGCTGGACGTCGGGAACGGCACCGCTGGTCATGTCCGTCGTCGGATGCATCGCCGCCGGACTGCTCATTCTCTTCGGCACGCTCGCCTTCGTACACGTCGCCGTGCGGGTGGACGAGGACTGTCTGGAGGTGCGCTGCGGCCACATGGGGCTGCCGCGCCGCCGCATCCCGCTCTCCACGGTCGTCGGCGCCGACTTCGCGCCCCAGGTCACCCCGCGTCATTGGGGTGGCTGGGGGTATCGCTGGCGGCCCGAGCAGGGAACCGCCGTCGTCGTCCGGCGCGGCGAGGGCATGGTGCTGCGCCTGGGTGACGGTCACTCGTTCACGATCACCGTGGACAACGCCGAGGCGGCGGTCCGGATCATCCGCGGCCGGCTGCGTCCGGACACGACCGGCGTGGCGCGCTGACGGCACGCTCGGGCGTCGCTCACGTGTCGAAGTGGCCGTCGAGGTGCCTGGCTCGGTCCGGCACGCCGTCCGGCTCCGCGGGGGCGAGGGGCCGTGCGGTCGCGAACCCGGCCAGCAGTCCCGCACCCGCCGTCACGGTCATGAAGCTCAGCGCGTTGCCGATCGACGCTATCGCGGCCACCGCCGTCAGGGCCGCGCCCGCCGTCAGCACGATCGGCGTGGTGCGCGGCGAGCGCAGCAGCGCGTACAGGACCCAGCAGAACGCCGCCGCGAGCAGGGCCACTCCGGTCAGCCCCTGCTCGGCGGCCTGCTGCAGGGGCGCGGAGTGGGGTTTGCCGTCCGGCAGCAGAGACTGGGCGACCGTGGGACTGAGCGCTCCGTAGCGGCCGGGCCCGACCCCCAGCCCGGGCTCGGCGCGGGCCATGCGCAGGGCGTCGTGCCAGAGCAGAACGCGGTGCTCGGTGAGCAGTCCCTCCAGGGAGGCGGTCAGTCCGCCCGGCAGCGCGTTCTCGCCGATCGCCCAGGCCGTCCCGGTCACCAGAGCCGTCCCGGCCGCGAACGCCGTGAGGCCGAGGGCCCGGCGGCGTACCCGCGCGGTGGCGAGCGAACAGAGCAGGACCCCGGTGCAGGTGACGACTCCGGTGGTGGACCCGAGGAGTGCCGCCGTCACCGCGGTCCCGGCGGCCGCCAGACGCAGCGCGAACCGCAGGGCGGAGGCGCGCGCGGCCCAGGCCGCGCAGCACGCGGCGCCGCAGGAGAGGGTGAGCAGGGCGGCCGTGGCACCGGTGTGACCGAGCTGGAGGCTGATCTGCGGGCCGGGCGTGGCGATCGCGAGGCCGAGTCCGGCCGCCGCCGCGGCGCAGGGGGCGGCCACCGGCAGGAGCGCCCCGGAGATCCGCCCCGCGGCGTAGCCCGCCGTCACGGCGAGCACCGCGAGCAGCATGCCTTCGGGCCTGCCCTCGTGCGCCGCCGCCGTGATCAGCGACCAGGCGGCGCAGGCCACGAGCACGACCATGCCGACGACGTCCGACGCGCTGCGTCTTTCGCCCGTGGCCATCTCTTCGGCCGTGGACGTCATCCCCGCGGAACCCACCCCCGTCGCCCCCCGACTGTGCCCGCCCCGGGCGCCGTCACCGCATCAGGCCGCACGTCAGAGGCTCGGCCACACCGTAACGGGTGATGCGCCCGTTTGGGGACCGTTGTGCAGGAACGTTGCGGCAGGTCCGTGCGAGGCGACCTGTCAAGGGTGTTCCGTCCACCGGGACCCAGCGGACCGAACTGTCCGCGCCCAGGTCAGGCGCCGTACACTCCCCGAGTGACCGCCACCGCAACCACCGTAGACGAGCCGGAACAGCTCGAACCCCAGGTCGCGCCCGCCCTGCGCGGGTCCGCCCTGGTCCGTCGCCTTGTTCCGGCCGCCGCCGCCGCGCTCTCCGGAGTGCTGCTGTACGTCAGCTTCCCGCCACGGACCCTGTGGTGGCTCGCCCTGCCGGCCTTCGCGGTCTTCGGCTGGATCCTGCGCGGTCGCTCCTGGAAGGCCGGACTCGGCCTCGGCTACCTCTTCGGCCTCGGATTCCTGCTCCCGCTGTTGGTCTGGACCGGCGTCGAGGTCGGCTCAGGGCCCTGGCTCGCGCTCGTCGCGGTGGAGGCCGTGTACGTCGCGCTGGTCGGCGCGGGGATCACCTTCGTCTCCCGGCTGCCCGGGTGGCCGCTGTGGGCGGCCACCCTCTGGATCGCCGGAGAGGCGGCACGCGCGCGTGCGCCCTTCGGCGGTTTCCCCTGGGGGAAGATCGCGTTCGGACAGGCCGACGGTGTCTTCCTGCCGCTCGCCGCGGTCGGTGGCACCCCGGTCCTCGGCTTCGGCGTCGTGCTGTGCGGCTTCGGGCTCTACGAGATCGTCCGTCTCGCCGTCGAACGGCGCGCCACCGGTGGCCTGCGCCGCGGCGCGGCCGTCGTGGCCCTGCTCAGCGTCGCCGTCCCCGTTGTCGGAGCGCTCGCCGCGCGGATGCTCGTCAGCGACAAGGCCGAGGACGGCACCGCGACGGTCGCGGTCATCCAGGGCAACGTCCCGCGCGCGGGACTCGACTTCAACGCCCAGCGGCGCGCCGTCCTCGACCACCACGTGCGCGAGACCGAGCGCCTGGCCGCCGAGGTCAAGGCGGGCAAGGTCGCCAAGCCCGACCTGGTGCTGTGGCCGGAGAACTCCTCCGACATCGACCCCTTCGCCAACGCCGACGCGAGCATCGTGATCGACCAGGCGGCCAAGGCGATCGGCGCCCCCGTCTCCGTCGGCGCGGTCGTCGAGCGGAACGGCAAGCTCTACAACGAGCAGATCCTGTGGGACCCGGAGAAGGGTCCGGTGGACACCTACGACAAGCGGCAGGTCCAGCCGTTCGGCGAGTACCTTCCGCTGCGTCCGCTGCTCAATGCCATCAACAAGAACTGGACCAGCATGGTCCGCCAGGACTTCAGCCGCGGCACGGAGCCGGGTGTGTTCACGATGAACGGCACCGGCGTCGGGCTGGTCACCTGCTACGAGGCGGCGTTCGACTGGGCCGTGCGCAGCACCGTCACCGACGGCGCGCAGATCATCTCGGTGCCCAGCAACAACGCGACCTTCGACCGAAGCGAGATGACCTACCAGCAGCTCGCCATGTCCCGCGTCCGCGCCGTCGAGCACAGCCGCACGGTCACGGTGCCCGTGACGAGCGGTGTCAGCGCCGTGATCATGCCCGACGGGAAGATCACCCAGAGGACCGGGATGTTCGTCGCCGACTCGCTGGTTCAGAAGGTTCCGCTGCGTTCCTCCGAGACCCCGGCCACCAGGCTCGGCATCGTCCCCGAGATCATCCTGGTGCTCGTCGCGGCGGGCGGCCTCGGCTGGGCCGCCACGACGGCGCTCCGCTCGCGGCGCAACACCGGCGCCTAGCCGGGACTTGTCCGGCCGATCACGACGGAGGGTGCAGGCGGCACCCGCGGGCCGCCTGCGCGTGGGGCGCCGGAGTCGCGCGGATAGGGTCGGGGCATGCCTACTCCCGACTTCATCCGCGAGATCCGGGCCTTCGCCGGCCACCAGCTCCTCTGGCTCCCCGGCGTCAGCGTCGTGGTCTTCGACGACGAGGGCAGGATCCTGCTCGGCCAGCGTTCGGACAGCCACAAGTGGGCGCTGATCTCCGGCATCCCCGAGCCGGGGGAGCAGCCCGCCGCCTGCGCGGTGCGCGAGGTGTACGAGGAGACGGCCGTCCACGTCGAGGTCGAACGCGTCGTGATGATCCAGGCCGGGGGGCAGGTGACCTTCCCCAATGGCGATGTCTGCCAGTTCATGGACACCACGCTCCGCTGCCGCGCCGTCGGCGGTGAAGCCCGCGTGAACGACGACGAGTCGCTCCAGGTCGGCTGGTTCACCGTGGACGCGCTGCCGAAACTGGACGACTACGCCCTCGTCCGGATCAAGCAGGCGCTGCTCGACGAACCCACATGGTTCGAGCCCATGACCTGAGGATGAAGTGTGTGCGCTGACCACATCGGACGGGATCTGGGCGCTGCCTAGGGTCGAGGCATGACCGCGCCCAGCCCTCTCCCGGGCCCCCAGGCCTTCCCCCTCGACCTCGGCGGACGCACCGCCCTCGTCACCGGAGCCGCGAGCGGTATCGGCCGCGCCTGCGCGCTGCGGCTCGCCGCCGCCGGCGCCAAGGTGAGAGCGGTCGACCGGGACGCCGAAGGTCTGGGGACCCTGTCCGAGCGGGCGCACGGCCTGGCCGGGACGGTCGAGCCGCACGTCCTCGACCTCACCGACCTCGACGCGGCGGAACAGGCCGCGGCCGGCACCGACATCCTCGTGAACAACGCCGGACTGCAACTGGTCCGCCCCATCGAGGAATTCCCGCCCGACGTCTTCCGCACGGTGCTGACCGTGATGCTGGAAGCGCCGTTCCGGCTCATCCGCGGAGCCCTACCTCATATGTACGGGCAGGGCTGGGGACGCATCGTCAATGTCTCCTCGGTCCACGGACTGCGCGCCTCGGCGTTCAAGTCGGCGTACGTCGCCGCGAAACACGGACTCGAAGGACTCTCGAAGACCGCGGCCCTGGAAGGCGCGCCCCACGGAGTCACCTCGAACTGTGTGAACCCCGCCTATGTGCGTACCGCACTCGTCGAGAAACAACTGGCCGATCAGGCGCGCACGCACGGAATCCCCCGAGAGCGCGTCCTGACCGAGGTCATGCTGCGGGACAGCGCGGTCAAACGGCTCATCGAGCCGGAGGAGGTCGCGGAAGCGGTGGCCTACCTCTGCGGACCGCAGGCGGCGTTCATGACCGGAACCTCGCTGGCGCTGGACGGGGGCTGGACCGCGCACTGAGCCGGAGCCCGGCAGCCTCCTCCCCCTCCCGCCCGCGAAGCGTGCCGCCTTCGAGGCGGGGACGAGTTGTCCACCAGGCCGAGGTGCTGCCCCCGCGGATGATTGTCCACAGGGCCGTGGGGCTGCCTCGCGGGCAGTTGTCCACAGGGCCGGGGCGCCGACCCGCATATGCGCGATCCTGTTGCCATGCCCAGCGATCACCTGCCATCAGCCGAGCGCTCCGCCGACAGCGTGGAAGCGCCGTTCCTGGAACTCCTGGCCCGAGGAGCGACCGCCGACGCCTACGAGCAGCCGGTGCTGCTCGCCCGCGCCGAGGGCCTGCCCGACCGGCACGTCGCCGCGCTCGAACAGGCCAAGCTGCTCGCGCTGCGCGTGCGCACGGAGATAGAAGGACGGCGCCGCCGCGAGGCCGAGCTCTCCGCGCTCTTCGAGACCGCGCACGACCTCGCGGGCCTGCGGGACCTCGACGCCGTTCTGCGAGCGATCGTGCAGCGGGCCCGGTCGCTGCTGGGCACGGACATCGCGTATCTCAGCCTGAACGACGCGACCAGGGGCGACACCTACATGCGTGTCACCGAGGGCTCGGTCGCCGCGCGCTTCCAGCAGTTGCGGCTCGGCATGGGAGAGGGGCTGGGCGGACTCGTCGCACAGACCGCCCGCCCGTACGTCACCGACGACTACTTCAAGGACGAACGCTTCCAGCACACCCGGACCATCGACGCGGGCGTACAGGACGAGGGGCTCGTCGCGATCCTCGGTGTGCCGCTGATGATCGGGCCCCAGGTCATCGGCGTGCTGTTCGCCGCGGACCGCAGGGCCCGGGTCTTCGACCGCGAACAGATCGCCCTGCTCGGCTCCTTCGCGGCCCTGGCCGCGGCCGCCATCGACACGGCGAACGCACTCACCGAGACGCGCTCCGCCCTGGACCGCCTGGGCCGGGCCAACGAGATCATCCAGGACCGCAGCGCGGTCATCGAACGCGCCTCGGACGTCCACGACCGGCTGGCCGAACTCGTGCTGCGCGGCGGGGGAGTCCACGACGTCGCCGCCGCGGTGTCCGAAGTCCTGGACGGCACGGTCGAGTTCACGGAGTCGGGCAGCACACCGACGGTGGCCGTGGAAGCGGCCCGCGCCGACGGCCACGCGGTACGGCACGGCGACGACTGGGTCGCCGCCGTGGCGGCGGGAGGCGAATTGCTCGGCGCGCTGGTGCTGCGCGGGCATCCGGGCCTCGACCCCGTCGACCAGCGCACCCTGGAGCGCGCCGCGATGGTCACCTCACTGCTCCTGCTCGCCAGACGGTCGGCCTCCGAAGCCGAGCAGAGGGTGCGCGGTGAGCTGCTGGACGACCTGCTGGAGGGTCGGGACCGCGATCCGGGGCTGCTCCGGGCGAGGGCGGCGCGGCTGTACGCCGATCTCGACGGACCCCATGTGGTGCTCGCGGCCCGGCTCGACGTCCTGGCCGCCGACGCCGGCCAAGAGGCGGGCGCGCGCAGACGGCTGTGGTCGGCCGCGTCCCATCTCGCCGCCACCCGCCACGGACTGGCCGCCGCCCGTGACGGAGGCACCGTCCTGCTGCTCCCGCTCGGACCCGGTGACACGGCGACGACACTGGCTCGCCGCACGGCCAAGGAACTGGGCACCGCCGTTCAGGAGGCGGTGACCGTAGGTGCCTCCGCGCCCTTCGACCGGCTCGCCGCGCAGCCCGAGGCGGTGGCCACGGCCTACACGGAGGGGCAGCGCTGCCTGGAAGCGCTGCGCCTGCTCGGCCGGACCGGGGACGGCGCGGCGGCCGAGGACTTCGGCTTCCTCGGACTGCTGCTCGCCGGAGACCGGGACATATCCGGCTTCGTGGCCCGGACGATCGGCGGGGTCGTCGCCTACGACGAACGGCGCGGCACCGACCTGCTGCGCACCCTCGACGCGTACTTCGCCAGCGGGATGAGCCCGGCCCGCACGAAGGACGCCCTGCATGTCCATGTGAACACGGTGGCGCAGCGGCTGGAGCGGGTAGGGCGTCTGCTCGGGGACGACTGGCAGAGCCCGGCCCGCATATTGGAGATCCAACTGGCCCTGAGACTGCACTGGTTGTCGTCGGACGGACCGAACTGATCCCCGCACACGGCATCGCGTACGGGGATCAGGAACTGCGGGCCGGGGTCAGACCGTGTGGGCATCCGCGGGCGCGACCGGAGCCGGCCGGTCCTCGGTCACGGCGTCGACGGCGGACAGGTCGCGGTCGCGGGTCTCCTTGGCGAAGCCCACCGCGATCAGGGTCAGGACGACCGCCCCGATCACATACAGGGAGATGGGAGTTGAACTGTCGTAGGAGGAGAGGAGGGCCGTCGCGATGAGAGGCGCGGGCGCGCCCGCCGCGACGGAGGCGAACTGGGCCCCGATGGAGGCACCCGAGTAGCGCATCCGGGTCGCGAACATCTCGGAGAAGAAGGCTGCTTGGGGCGCGTACATGGCGCCGTGCAGGACCAGGCCGACGGTGACGGCGAGGACCAGGTTCGCGAAGCCGCCGGTGTCGATGAGCGAGAAGAACGGGAACATCCAGAGGCCGACACCCGCGGCGCCGAGCAGATAGACGGGGCGGCGGCCGATGCGGTCGGAGAGGGCGCCCCAGGCAGGGATCACGGCGAAGTGCACGGCCGAGGCGACGAGAACGGCGTTGAGCGCGGTCTGCTTGGAGAGGCCGGCGGAGGTGGTGGCGTACACGAGGATGAAGGCGGTGATCACGTAGTAGCTGATGTTCTCGGCCATACGGGCGCCCATCGCGACGAGCACGTCACGCCAGTGGTGACGCAGGACGGAGACCAGCGGGAGCTGCTCCGGCTCGTCGGCTCCGGCCGACTTGCGGGCCTCGGACCGCGCCAGCGCCTCCTTGAACACGGGCGATTCATCGACAGACAGACGAACCCACAAACCGACGACGACCAGTACCCCGGAGAGGAGGAACGGGATGCGCCAGCCCCAGGAGAGGAAGGTGCTGTCCGACTGCGTGGCGGTGAGCAGTGACAGGACACCGGTCGCCAGAAGCTGACCGGCCGGAGCGCCGGTCTGCGGCCACGACGCCCAGAACCCCCTGCGCTTGGCGTCGCCGTGCTCGGACACCAGCAGAACCGCGCCGCCCCATTCGCCGCCCAGAGCGAAGCCCTGCACCAGACGCAGGGTGGTGAGCAGGACGGGAGCCGCCGCGCCGACGGTCGCGTGCGTGGGCAGCAGACCGATCGCGAACGTCGCCCCGCCCATCAGCAGCAGACTCAGCACCAGCAGCCGCTTGCGGCCGAGTCGGTCACCGTAGTGCCCGAAGACGAGCGCGCCCAGCGGCCGGGCCGCGAACCCGACCGCGTAGGTGAGGAAGGACAGCAGCGTGCCGACGAGCGGGTCGGAGTCGGGGAAGAACAGCTTGTTGAAGACCAGGGCGGCGGCCGAGCCGTAGAGGAAGAAGTCGTACCACTCGATGGTGGTGCCGATGAGACTGGCGGCGACGATGCGCTTCAGGTTGGCGGATGTCGGGGGAGCGGATGCTGCGGAGGCCATGTGCGCCACTTCCTCGTGTGCGGTGGGGACGGGTACGTGTCGGCACACCGTAGGAACAGCCAGTTCAGGCGCACATGTGGTGGGACAACATAGTTCCGGGTGAGCCTGTGCGTGCGGCCACCATGCCGGCTCATGGAAGGGTGGTTCAGGGGCCCGTAGTTGATCGGAGCGAGTGCTGTACGGGACGCGCAGTTCGGGGCGATGTGACGGTGCGGTGCTGCCTCCCGTGCTGCTTTGGTGCTGACCGGAAGCGCATGTCAAATGCACCATGAAAGACCTGGGGCCTCATCGGCAGAGGGGAATTGGGGGCGACTGTACAACCCGCAATTCTCCCACGACTGTCCCTGGGGTTCTCCTTAGAGATCCCCGGCTGTCAAATGCCCGTGCACGTCGACCATTGGGGATTTCCCTAAAGCGGATCCGCTGCAGCGGCGGAGCGCGGCTGCGGGACCGAAACTAGGGCCACACCGCAACTTGTTGCTGCCCGGTCGAGCCGATCGCCTGTGCCGTGGCCGGCACGGTGCTGTGCCTTTTCATTCTCTGTGTGGGTGGGTGGAGCGCAATATGGTCGAGTCCGAGCTCAGCGGAATGGTGAATCGGTCCGGTTCGGCCTCGGCGGATTCGGCCGATGGCATAGCTGTGATCGGCCTGGCGTGCCGACTGCCCGGGGCCGCCGACCCAGCCGCCTTCTGGCGGCTGCTCAGCGAGGGCGCGGACGCCGTCACCGAAGTCCCCCCGGACCGGTGGGACGCGGCCGCGGTGGGTGACGCCGACCCGTCCGCACCCGGCAGGACCGACATCCGACGGGGCGGATTCCTCGACCGCATCGGCCACTTCGACGCAGGGTTCTTCGGAGTCTCCCCCAAGGAGGCCGCCGCCATGGACCCGCAGCAGAGGCTTGTGCTGGAGCTGGCCTGGGAAGCGCTGGAGGACGCGCACGTGCGTGCCGGGACGCTGCGCTCCACCCGGACCGGGGTGTTCGTCGGCGCCATCTGGGACGACTACGCGACCTTGCACCACCGCTCAGGGCTCACCGCCATCTCCCCGCACACCGTCACCGGCCTGCACCGCAGCATCATCGCCAACCGGGTCTCGTACTTCCTCGGGCTCAACGGTCCCAGTCTGACCGTGGACTCCGGCCAGTCCTCCTCTCTGGTCTCGGTCCACCTCGCCTGCGAGAGCCTCCGCAAGGGCGAATCGACGATCGCCCTCGCGGGCGGCGTGAACCTCAACATCGTCCCCGAGAGCACCATGGGCGCCGCCAAGTTCGGCGGCCTGTCCCCCGACGGCCGCTGCTTCACCTTCGACGCCCGCGCGAACGGCTACGTCCGCGGCGAGGGCGGTGGCATCGTCGTGCTCAAACCTCTCGCCCGGGCCGTCGCGGACGGCGACCCCGTCTACTGCGTGATCCGCGGCAGCGCGGTCAACAACGACGGTGGCGGCGACGGGCTGACCGTGCCGCTGCAGGCGGGCCAGGAACAGGTGCTGCGTCTCGCCTACGAGCGGGCCGGGATCGACCCCGCCCACGTCGGCTACGTGGAGTTGCACGGCACCGGCACCAAGGTCGGCGACCCCGTCGAGGCAGCCGCGCTCGGCGCGGTGCTCGGCGCGGGACGTGAGCCCGGCCGCCCACTGCGGGTCGGCTCGGCCAAGACCAACGTCGGCCACCTGGAGGGTGCCGCCGGCATCACCGGCCTGCTGAAGGCCGCCCTGTCGCTCAGCCACCGCGAACTGCCCGCCAGCCTCAACTTCGAGACGCCGAACCCGGCGATCCCACTGGACCGGTTGAACTTGCGGGTACAGACCGAGCACACGTCGTGGGAGGGCCAGGAGGAGCGCCCGCTGTTCGCCGGCGTCAGCTCGTTCGGCATGGGCGGTACCAACTGCCACATGGTGCTGGCGGAACACCGGGCGACGGTGGCGACGGCGGCGGGTGCGGCCGCGGAGGCGAGTCCGGGCACAGCCGCGGAAGCGGGTACGGGCGCGGCTCCGACCTTATGGCCGTTGTCCGCCAAGACCGCGTCCGGGCTGCGCGCCCAGGCCGCCGCCCTCCTCGCACACGCCGAGGTGCGCCCCGGTCCCGCCCTGCCCGATGTCGGCTGGTCGCTGGCCACCGGCCGGACCGCCTTCGAACACCGGGCGGTCGTCGTGGGCGAGGACCGCGACGACTTCTTGCGCGCCCTGCGCGAGCTGTCCACCGGCGGCATCGACGCCGCACTGACCACGGGCCGCACCGGCCCGCGCGGCGAGCTCGCCTTCCTCTTCTCGGGCCAGGGCAGCCAGCGAGCCGGCATGGGCCGCGAACTGGCGGAGGCCTTCCCGGCGTTCGCCACCG